>NZ_JAWVAV010000049.1:0-23072 GCF_033599315.1 Acinetobacter sp. OYA S30 | reverse complement strand
CCTTGCAGGTAACTTAGGTACAGGTGATGTACTTGATGGAACTGATGGTTTCGTTGTAGACATTGTTGCACCGGTAGTTGGTTTCACAAATGTAACTACTAATGATGATACACCACCATTGACTGGTACGATTGATGATCCTACTGCGACAGTTGTAGTGACTGTGGATGGCGTGGATTACTCAGCAACCAACAATGGTGACGGTACCTGGACGCTTGCAGACAATACCCTTCCTTCATTAATCGATGGTCCGCATACCGTAAGCGTAACTGCAACCGACCCTGCGGGTAATGTATCGATTCCGGCAACTGGTACGGTAACGATTAGTTCTTCTAGTATCTTGGCTTTCGACAACACTGATCATGCAGTTCTTAGTCCGCAACCAGCGCTTGTTGGTGATGATGTAAGTCTAGGTAGTACTTCTTATTTAGTACTTACATCTGTAGCAGGCTTAGACCTTCAACTTGGTGGTAATTCTCTAGGATTTACTGTCGATGCTGGCCATGAAGGTGATGTTACTTTCCAATATAGTGGCTTAATCGACGCAGCTGTACTTTCTGATTACAAGTTAGTAGTTCAGAAGTTCAATACAACAACTAACCAATGGGAATCTATACATGGTGATGCTAATTCATCATTAATTAGCTTGCACTTGTTAGGTATTGGTACAGGAAATGTTCCTGGTGCAGTCCTTGATGGTTTAGATGCGGGTCAATACCGTGCCTTCTTAGCCTACGACGGACTGTTAGGATTGGGCGTGTTAGGCACTCTTTCTGCCACTATGGATGATTATGATTTGTCTGTAGCAGGTGGATATGAAATTGGTAATGCTGAAGGTAACGTGATTACTGATCCAGATCCAACAACAGGTCAAGTCGATCAGGTAACTGCAAATACTTATGTTTCATCAGTGAATGGTCATCCGATTGATGCTGATGGAGAGACATTTGCAGGTACTTACGGAACAATTACTTTCTATCAAGATGGTAGTTATGTGTATGTACCAAATGCAGATGGTTCTGGTGTAGGTCAAACTGATGTATTCACATATACGTTAACTGACTCAGTAACTGGAGCAACAGGTCAAGCTAATCTTAATATCGTGTTTGATTCGATTCGTGCAGCGGATAACCTTGTTGAGGTTGAACTCAATCCACAATATCAATTGGTGGGTACAGAGACTGATTCAGCATTCTATGGCGTTCTATTGAATGTTGGAAATATTGTTGACCTACAACTCCTCACAGTAGATACGGTTGACTTTACTATCGGTGCTGGTCAGGAAGGGGTTGCAACATTTAACTTCAATAGTTTGATTGGTGCATCTGCTTTAGGTGACTACAATGTTGTGTTGCAAAAATACAATGATGTGACAGGACAATGGGAAGCAGTGAATGGTACAGGTGATCGTTCATTACTGAACTTGACCTTGCTTGGTAATACGCCAACTGCGCAAATAGGCGGGCTTACAGAGGGTGAATATAGAGCATTCTTATCATTCAATGGCTTGGTAGGCGGAGCAGTAGCTGTAACATTAAACGGCAGTGTAGATGTCTATAACCCAGCGGTTATTACTGGTTACGATGTCGTAGCAGCTCATGGCAACCTAATCTCTGATCCAAATACGAATGGTGATGTTGATATCGCTACACCTAACAGTATTATCAGTGAAGTTAATGGTGTTGCAGTAAGTGCATCTCCAACTGAGATTATTGGTACTCACGGTACTTTACTCATCTATGCAAATGGTGATTATACCTACACGCCAAATGCTGATAGTGCTGGATTAGGTCAGGTTGATCAATTTACTTATACCTTGTTAGACCCAGCTTCTAATACAACTTCACAAGCTACGTTCTATGTACATCTAGATAGTAAAGTTGTGGATATGAATTGGGATGCAGCTGATCCATCACAACCTGCTACTGTAACGATTACAGCAGTGGATGACGCTGTAAATGCTGCAATTGCTGCTGAGCCTCATCTCATCGAAGATGACAGAGCATTGGGTAGTGCAACTTATCTTGCATTGTTATCGTTGGCTGGCATCAACCTACAAGCTCCTTTACCATTCGTGAATAGTACTGTGGAGTTCAATGTAGGTGCTGGTGAAACTGGAACCGCAACCTTTAAATACAGCAGTTTAATCAATGAAGGAGCACTCGGTGATTACCAACTTGTAGTACAGAAATTCAATACTGCTACAAATCGTTGGGAATCAATTACCGGTAGCAGTGAAGCTTCTTTACTGAACTTAAGTGTATTGGGTATAGGTGTGAATGCGACACCGGGAGTGGTTGTTGAAGGGCTTGACGAAGGTCAATACCGTGCCTTTATGACATACAACGGCCTCTATGGTAAGAGTATCCTAGGTACATTGTCAGGTACGATGGATGTTTACGATCCAAACCAAATTGACTTTACTGGTTTGGCATCTGAAGGCAATGTCATTACTGGTCTTGGCGTAGGTACAAATGCTGATGCTGTAACTGGATACACAATTGTTGATTCAGTTACTGTAAACGGTGTGACTACGAATGTTGATCCAAATACTGGAACAATTATTCAGGGTCAATACGGTACGCTTCAAATATTCGCGAATGGTGATTACATCTATACGCCGAATAATACGAATGCCAACCTCGGTCTAGTCGATCACTTCACTTATACGTTGGCTGATCCTTTGGGCGGCAATATAAGTGCAAGTCTAGACTTCACTATTGGCAACAGTACGCCAGTGATTGCCGTAGACGACCTTGCTGTAGCTGTTGTTAATCCAGAATATCTGCAAATTGGTAACGATGTTGCGGTAGATAGCTACCTATATGTGGCGTTATTAAGCTTAACTGACAATTTTGACTTCCAGTTGGGTGGACAAGGTGTTGACTTTACTTTGACCGATAGCACCTTAAATGATGTGACCTTCAATTACAGTGCATTAATAGATGCAAGTCTGCTTGCTGATTATGTACTCGTGGTTCAGAAATTTGATACTGCAACCAATCAATGGGTAGCTGTAAATGGCACTGGAGAAGCGGACTTACTCAGTCTGGCAGCCTTTGGTGGAAATTCAGTGACATTGGAAGGTCTAGCTGCTGGTCAATATAGAGCCTATATGACTTATGCTGGTAGTGGTGTTGGCGTTAGCTTATTAGGTACATTGTCAGTTCAGAAAGATGTATTTGATGCGACAAATATCACAGGTTATAGCACTCAAGTTGCAGAAGGTAACGTTATTCATGATGTGGGCTTAAATGGACACGCAGATACTGCTTCTGGTTTTAGCACAGTAACTAGCGTTGAATTTAATGGCACAGCATTTGCAGTTAATGCAACAGGTGTCACAACCATTGTCGGTGACCACGGTACATTGTCAATTTATGCTAATGGTAACTACAGCTATCAGCCAAATGGTGAGGCTGCAAGCCTTGGTCAAGTTGATCAATTTACTTACACCTTGTCAGATGGTCTAAATACATCGCAAGCGACCTTGTATCTCCATATTGATAGCGATGCAGTCGATATGACTTGGAATACAAGTGATCCATCACAACCTGCTGTCATCACAGTTACTCCTGTAGACGCGATTGATAACGTTGTTTCTGCTGGTGTAGATATCGTTCCTCAAGGCGAGCTTGGTGTAGCTGTAGGTTCTGCAACTTATCTAGCATTGGTGGGCATTACAGAGGACTTAAATGTTTCCTTGTTAGGAACACCAAGTGTTGCATTTACAATTGATGCTGGACACGAAGCTGATGTGACATTCGCATATGCTCCAGTGCTTTCATTATCATTGTTTAATGACTATAAAGTTGTATTACAGCAAAAAGGTGCTGATGGTGCTTGGCATAATATTGACGGTGGCTCAAGTACTGGCTTACTCAATATTGGTTTACTAGGTAACGGTGGAATTGGTGTTACTGTTCCAGATCTAGGCCAAGGTGAATACCGTGCATTTATGGTTTACACCGGTTTAGGAGTAGGTATCCTAGGTACAATGAGTGTAGTGAAAGATGACTTTGATTACACAGTTGCGCCTACCAATACAGCGGTTGTTGCAGATGGTAATGTATTGACTGATGACGTAACTACGTTAACTACTCAAGTTACCACTGTGACATCTGAAGTAGTGGGTGCTCTACCACAAACTGTCGGAACAGATACAGTTATAAACGGTGCATACGGTACATTGGTGATTTCTACAAATGGTCACTACACCTATACACCAAATACAACTGATCTGAGCGCGATTGGTAAAGTGGATTCATTCACTTATACAATTCGTGATGTATTAACAGGGGCAACAGATACAGCGACATTACATGTTCAGGTTGGTTCACCAGACGTAACAATCGCATGGGATGCTGCTAACCCAGCAAATGATGGCGTAGTACAGTTAACGGCTAATCCTGATCATGTGGTTACAACTACAGACTTCTCAAATGCTGCTGATCTACCAGTAGATGTGGCGAGCCCTGTGGTTTCTGTAAATCTCATAGGTTCTAATTCAGTAGTGTCTGATCAGTTTGTAGTAGGAGCTGGAACTGTTGCTAATATTGATCTATCAGCGGTTTATACAGCACAACCTTTAGCAAGTGTACTACCGACAGTAAGTTATGTGATCCAAAGCTGGAATGGTACAGCATGGGTGAATACAATTTACTCAGGTTCTCAAACTGCTCTAGGAAGCGTGGCAACTATTCAAGCGGGTAGTGTTGCATTCCAAGACACTGTTGAGCATTTAGCTGCAGGTACCTACCGCGTACAATATACGCTAACAGGTGTTTCACTTGGTGCGACTTCACTAGATACAAATGTTTCTACAACGACAGTTCATCTAGATACTTATCGTTCAGATTGGATCAGCGGAAATGTGTTGGCAGGAGACAACATTGGTGGAGTAGCGGATACAGGCATCTTGTCTCATGAAGGAGCTAAACTCCAAGTTTGGGATAATGCGCAAAATGCTTATGTTGATGCAGTTGGACAAACAATCAATACCGGTAACGGTGTATTGATTATGCAATCAAATGGTGAATATGAGTACCGTCCAAATGATGTGACTACAACCACACAATTGGCGTCTACTGACAGTATTAACTATAAGATTGTGTCCGTAACTGGTGGAGTTGAATCTCAATCAACCTTAACGATTGATTTAACACATACTGATTACAATCTTCTTTACACAAGTACTTCTGCGAATGACACATTCACAACAGGTACGGGTTCAGATACTGTGATTTATCAATTGTTGAATGGAACTGCTGCTACAGCTAACAATGGTGCAAATACAGGTGGTAACGGTGTAGATACATGGACTGACTTCCATGTTGGTAATGTTGCTACAGACAAACAAGCTGATCTGATTGATATCAGAGCCTTGTTAGATGGAGATCAAACAGATGCTAATATTGGACAATATCTGAATGTCACTACAAGTGGTGGTAACACTACAATTCAGATTGACCGTGATGGATTATCAGGACTCATCCCAGGTAATAACTTCACTACATTGTTAGTCTTACAAGGTGTTACTACAACAGAGACTGAATTACTTAACAATGGTCAAATTCTCTATTAATAGATAATTGACTCATCAGAAAAAGAGAACCCTAGGGTTCTCTTTTTTTATGTTTAAACAATACGTTAACCTAGCTTTGAAAGAGTTCATGCTATGATGCATTGAGAATTTTATAGAACAACAAATAACGGATAGGGACTTAATTCGAGTGGCGGTATTTTTAGACTTCAAAAGACAGCTCAAGCTTTGGTTAGAACATATCGTTCACCATGTTTCAGACCTTCAAGAAGAAACTATTTTATTTATATCATTTGGCCCTAAAGATCACAGATGTAGCGTATGGCATAGTGAAAAAACAGTGCTTACACAAGCAACTCTACAATTATTTGATTTTATTGATGATCAGTTTTCGCCAGATCAACTTCCAGACTACATAAAAATTGATGTTGCGTACAATTTAGAAAAGCAAAGTTGGAACCAAATAGAGCAGCAGGTTCATCACCAATTTCACAATAATCATTACCGCAGAGGTATTGGATTTGATGATTCCTGTTCGGTAGCTTTTCTGGAGCAAGAAATATATGGAAAAGCCATTATTCGGGGCTTAAGTTATGACAAGCCGAACTTTTTTGATGAAACAAATCTGAACTATGCAATTAAACAAAAATATCGTGCAACAAAGCCGGAAATTAAACTTCAGTCACTACAAGAAGTGTGGACTTTCGATACCTATGCAACTTTTTATGAAAATGGACAATTTATTAATTTAGCAAGTCGCTACGATGCAAATGGTATTAGAGCCATTGCTAGCAATAAAAAACAGCACTTTAGAGTCCTCATTGAAAAAAATGCAGCGTTTTTACATAGCCAGATTCAAGAAAATGGCAAATTCATTTATGGATATTTTCCTGCTTATGATCGTGATATACGGAACTATAATACGGTACGTCACTGTACTTCGCTTTACGCGCTTTTAGAGACTTTTGAAGTACAAGATAAACCTGAATACTGGCCTAAAATTGTTGCAGCAATTCAATACGCACTTACTACTTTCTATAAAGAAAAAGACCCAATAACTGCGTTTATGATTGATGGTAAAGAAGGGGAGCTAGAAATTAAATTAGGTGCAAATGCCGCAGCTATTTTAATGTTAACGAAATATCAAGAAATCACAGGAAAAGATGATTATTTAAAATATGCAGAGAAACTTGCTCATGGTATTTTAGAATTAGTAGATCCGGATGGATTAACTACTCATGTATTAAATTATCCAAATTATGATTTAAAAGAAAAGTTCAGAATCATTTATTATGATGGAGAAGCAGCATTAGCTTTATTAAGGTTATATCAAATTAATCAGGATAAAAGATTATTAGACACAGTTAAGTTAATGTTTGAAAATTTTATTCATAAAAGATATGAAAAATATCATGATCACTGGTTAAGTTATTGTACCAATGAGCTTACAAAAATATGTCCTGAAGAAAAATATTTTATTTTTGGTTTAAATAATTATTTAAAACATTTTATTTTTATTCGAAATAGAAAAACAACATATGCCACATTATTAGAAATGCTAATGGCAGCCTATAAAATGGTAAATCGATTAAAAGAGCAAGGCCATAATGCACTTTTTGAACAAGCATATATGTCTGAGTTAAAAAAACTCATTACGTTTCGAGCCGAATTTCAAACCACAGGTTTTTTCTATCCGGAAATAGCCATGTATATGGCTCGACCAGATAAAATATTGCATGCTTTTTATGTACGGCATGACCGCTTTAGAGTAAGAATTGATGATCAGGAACACAACCTTTCTGGTTATATTGCCTACGTAAAAGATTTCGAGGGAGGGGAGATATGACTTACCCTCTATTTGAACTTAAGCTGCTAGCTGCTCTTGATCATGCTCAATTTGAAGAGGCAATTTGGGCATTTGAAATTGATGGAGACATTTCTACATTATTACTGATTGATTATGCATTAGAACAATTTCATCAAAAAAAAGTTCAAGCTGATGAAGTCTATCGGGTTCCTGAACAAAAAATTAACAAAATTGGTAAACAAAATTTAGGTCTAGAAAAAAATGAATCATATACATTTGCCGAGCTCTTACAATTCTTAATTTTTACTCAGGCAAATGATGTTAAAGATGCCTTAAGCAATATGCTGTTGGGCTCTGTTGAGCAAACACAATTGATCTTGTCTAAAAGAGCAGAAGATTACCAGTTAGCTTTAAGAGCACCTAATCAATTAAAAAATCTATTTTTGTTGGTAAAACATATTTATAGCTATCCAGCCGAGCTGAAAAAACTTTTCTTTATTAGAACACTTTCTTTTAAAAATAAAGTATATCAACCGATTACGCCTTTGCTTGCTCATCCGGTACTCACTTCGGTTTTATATATCTCACATATCTTTAGACAGATTTATATCACTTATTCTGAACATAACCGGAGCATTGGCTTTTTCTCTTTTCTGGATGATATTCACCGTCTGGAGCATTTGGTTCCTTACTACCATTATTTTCAAGAAGGGTATGTCGAGGCAAAAAAATATTCTTCTCAAACAGGTATTATCAATATTCTTGGAGATACCTATTTGGGTGAAATGTATACTGAAAAGCGTAAGTCTAGAGGGCAAACAGATGCCTTACAGCAATATGGATATCATTATTCATTTGAAAAAATACAGCCCTTTTTAAGTAAAAATGACATCAACATCGCTAACTTTGAAGCAGTATTTTCTTTAGAAAATCAATCGCCGTTAAAAGATAAAAAGCCATTTGTTTTAAAAGCAGATGCTAAAAAAACATTAGAAGAATTTAAGAGCATTCATCTAAATTATTTGGTTTTGGCAAATAACCATTTGAAAGATTACGGTGAGCAAGGATTAGCCTATACATTACAACAGTTGGATCAGGCGAGTATTTCTTATATTGGCGCTGGACTGAACCAGAAAGATGCTCACAATTACTTTGAAATCACTTTTGAGACTAAGCACTATGCGATTTTTAATGGTTATTGGCATAGAGACACAGCCTATCTGGATTATGACTTTTATGCGTTAGGATCAAGAAGTGGAGTAGCTTGTTTAAATGGAGTTTTACTTGAACAAATAATGCGTTATAAGCAGGCTCATCCAGAACGCAAAATTATTGTTATTTGTCATTGGGGTGTCGACTTTAAGCCTATTACAAAAGACCAAACTAAACTCGCGACTATTCTTACTCAAGCAGGAGCTGATCTGATCGTTGGTCATGGTGCTCATACTATTCAACCAATCCAGATCATCAATCAAAAGCCTGTTGTTTTTAATATAGGCAATGCAGTCTTTAATAGTGACGGTGAATATGAACAGCAAAATGCTTTGCCATTTGGCTGTATAGCTAGACTTGATTTGGCAAAAGATATCATTCGCCTTTACCCCATGTACACCAATAATTTACAAACATTTTGGCAGCCTTATCCTGTAGATGCGGAAGATTTCTCAAAGGCCAATGCTTACATGACATCTTTACTGACCCCTGAGAATTACATGGCATCCCAAGATAAATTAGGGAGATATCTTGAAGTTAAATTTTAAGGATATTGGTTGTAAGTCGATAAAATGGTTTGCAGTTGTACTGGAGTAAACCCTAAATTTCTTAAGCCCCCACTACCTAATTTACATTCGGCACTTGTCATAATATTGGTTGGAGTACGTTTTGTAGCCTTCGGTGCACAAACATGTTTTAGACCAAATACATGCCCCATCTCATGCACACTACCAGCCTGAATATTATAATTTAGACGGTTCCAATCTAATAAAATAAAAGGTTTGCCATTATTACGAAATGCTCTGCTTGTTACATCTTCAAATTTCCATTTTGTTGAGTAGGCATCATAAATAAAAACAATGACTTCTTTACTTGCAGTGCGCTTAGGAAAACATGTATTTACACTGGCAGGAATAGTTTCAGTAGAAATGGGATAAGGCTGGTTAATTTGCTGTTTCAAATCACAATGTAACTTTGAGAACTCTTCATAAGGGATATAACGGTGTAATTTAAATTTGAAAATCTTATTATTTTTATCATCTACATAATATTTATTTAAAATCTTAATTTCCTTACGCATTTGTTGATAATTATCAAATTTTGTAGCCTGAGGAGTATTGGTAGTAAAAACAAAAGTGACGGGAACAATAGGCCGACCATCTGCAGATATGCTTGGACCTCTTTCTGAAAGCAGAGGGGGACGAGTAGTACAAGAAACACACAGTAAAGTTCCACTGATCAACAGCAATATTTTTTTCATGCGATTTTCCCTTGAGCTCATCTTAGAGTAGGTTTAATTTTATTCAAAAATTTTTATATGATATGAATAATGTCAACGTTTATGGATTCCATTTTGACAACTCAGTATGAACTACATCGACAAATTTTAGAAGTCATCGCTTTGATTCCATATGGAAAAGTTGCAACTTATGGCCAAGTTGCTCGTATGGCAGGTTTACCTAAACATGCCAGATTAGTTGGGTATGTGCTTAAGCATCTTGAGGCAGATCATCAGGTCCCTTGGCATCGTGTTATTAATTCGCAAGGTAAAATTAGCCTAAGTAAGTTTAATGAAAAGGGCGAAAACGTTCAGCAGTTAAAGCTTGAAGCAGAGGGAATCTATTTATTAAATGGCAAAGTAAACTTAAAGGAATTTGCTTGGCAGCCTTAAAAGTATTTTAAAAATTGCCTGCCTTGCTACATTAAGCTAGACAGGCTTTTTAGTTTTAACGAACTATTAAAACCGGGATATGACTTTCACCTAAAACCTTTTGCGCAACACTTCCTAATACAAGTTTTCGTACACCTGTGCGGCCATGAGAACCCATCACAATCAGATCAGCATTAAGCTCTTGTGCAGCTTGAATAATTTCTTCGTGAACAACAAAACCTTCAAGTAATTTGGTTTCTACACTAAGACCTTCTTGCAAAAATTGTTGCTTGGCTTGCTCTAAAATATCTAGCAAATATATTCTAGTACGCTCAATCAATTCATTGGTTTGCCCCGTCTTAACGTAAAGGTCAGCAATAATCGGGTCAAGTGCCATAACTTGTACAACCGTAATTTTACTGTTTAATGCTTTCCCAATTTTGATTGCTTCTTTCATAGCAACCATAGAAGTTTCAGAACCGTCAATTGGTACAAGAATATGTTGATATAACATGAGTTTATTCCTTATTGTAATGATGGTTATTTATTCAATACTTTATACTTCTTTTCTTACGATTGAAATTCGAGCACGTAATCATTTGTGTTTTTAAGCAAGAAATTCTTGCAAATATATTTTATTCGCTCTGTAATTTTTTAAGATATGCTGTTAATGCATCTATATCATCCGTTTGTAAATATTCCCGCATTTTTAAAACTTGTTTTTCATCTAAATCATAAATTTTTAAAGCAAGTAGTTTTTCTATTTGCTCCTGAGGAAAACGGTATTTAATAATTTTTGCAGGTACGCCACCAACAATTGTATAAGGAGGAACATCTTTAGTGACCACAGCTCCAGTTGCAACAACAGCACCTTCACCGATTTTTACACCTTGCATAATCATTGCACGACTTCCAATCCAGCAGCCATCTGCAATTATAGTGTCACCAGCGGCTAAAAAACTTCGGGTGTCAAAGGGGAATGTCGATATCCAGTCTGGCCGATGAAGTTGGTTACCACCCATCATAATCACGCATTCAGCGCCAAAACAAACAAAATTACCAATATAGAGCTGATCAATTGGCTTGTCTGGAGTAGAAGGCTTGTCATGTAGATATCGCACTACACAGCGTTCAAAACCTTGATCCCAATATGCCGAGTAGTAAGAGTAATTCCCTTTAATATGGATATTTGGATTTTTCACAGTTTTGGAAATAAACTCAAATTCACACCAATGGCGGACTGGTGTGTTAATTAGAGGAGTATCCATAATTTATTATCCAAACAAAAATGAGCCAAACCATATTAAATAACAACCCCTCATAAAGAGGGGTTCAAGTGTATTACCTTAGAGGTATTCTACACTTACAACTTCGTATTCCACTTCGCCTTGAGGAGTGGTAATTTTTACTTCATCACCTTCATTCTTACCCAAAAGGCCACGTGCAATTGGCGAATTTACTGAAATTTTATTGATTTTAAAATCAGCTTCATCATCACCAACAATCTTATAAGTCTTGCGTTCTTCAGTATCAAGGTTTTCAATCGTTACCGTAACACCGAATACAACACGACCGTTTTGTTCTAAGTCTTTAACATCGATGACTTGTGCAGCCCCCAATTTTCCTTCGATATCTTGGATACGGCCTTCACAGAAACCTTGCTGTTCACGAGCAGCATGATATTCTGCATTTTCTTTTAAGTCCCCATGTTCACGTGCTTCAGCAATCGCTTGAGTAATACGTGGACGTTCAACAGTTTTCAGATGTTGTAATTCTTTCTCTAAGGCGATTTTACCTTCAGGGGTCATTGGATAACGTTGCATTTCGGTCCCTCTTAAGTTGAGAAAACACAGTTAAAAAAATGAAAAAATCCCGCCACCGATAAGGTGGCGGGACTTATCGGAAAAAAATTAACCTACAGTTAAATCTTGCAAGCGGTATACATCCATTGGCAATTTCACAGCAAAGGCTTGGCAAACCGCTTCTGCGCCATTGATAGTCGTTGTGTAATACACTTTGCCTTGTAGGGCAGCACGACGAATCATTGCAGAGTCATATTGAGCTTGTTTGCCTTCAGTAGTATTGACAATAAGGTGTATTTCACCATTTTTCAAGCGGTCAACAATATGTGGACGGCCTTCAGTTACTTTATTTACAGATTCACATTCTAAACCTGCTTCTTTAAGTACCTGATATGTTCCACCTGTTGCTACAAGTTTGAAGCCATATTCAACTAATTTCTTAGCAATATCAGCGATGTATTTCTTGTCTGACTCACGAACAGATAAGAACGCATGCTTTACTTCACCTTCAGTTGGCAAGCCTGGTAAGCGGTCATTTGAGCCTAAAACAGCCTTATAGAATGCTTCACCAAAGGTTTGACCAACACCCATTACTTCACCTGTAGATTTCATCTCAGGACCAAGCATTGGGTCTACGCCAGGGAATTTTGCAAATGGGAATACTGCTTCTTTTACTGCGAAACGATTTGGAATAATTTCTTTAGTAAAACCTTGAGACTCAAGTGATTGACCCGCCATACAACGAGCAGCTACTTTTGCTAAAGATTCACCAATACATTTCGATACGAATGGAACAGTACGTGATGCACGTGGGTTTACTTCAAGAACGTAAATATCGTTGCCTTTCACTGCGAACTGAACGTTCATTAAACCAACTACACCAAGTTCTTTTGCCATCGCAATTGTTTGACGACGCATCTCATCCTGAATCTCTTTAGAAAGAGAGTAAGGAGGGATAGAACATGCAGAGTCACCTGAGTGAATACCTGCTTGTTCGATGTGTTGCATAATACCGCCAATCACGACATCTTTACCGTCAGATACGCAATCAACATCAACTTCAGTTGCATCATCAAGGAAGTGGTCAAGAAGAACAGGTGCTTCATTAGAAGCCTGTACTGCTTCACGAAGATAACGTTTAAGCTCATCTTCGTTATAGACGATTTCCATTGCACGGCCACCTAATACATAAGATGGGCGAACAACTAATGGATAGCCAACTTTCGCAGCTTCAGAGATACCTTCTTCAGCAGATTTTACAATGCTGTTGTTTGGTTGACGAAGCTGTAAACGTTGAATCATTTGTTGGAAACGTTCACGGTCTTCTGCACGGTCAATTGCATCTGGAGATGTACCGATAATTGGAGTACCAGCTTCTTCTAAAGCACGTGCCAATTTCAGTGGAGTCTGACCACCGTATTGTACGATTACGCCTTTAGGCTTCTCTGTACGTACGATTTCAAGTACATCTTCAAGTGTTACAGGTTCGAAGTATAGACGATCAGATGTGTCATAGTCGGTAGAAACAGTTTCAGGGTTACAGTTCACCATGATTGTTTCATAACCGTCTTCACGCATTGCTAAAGCAGCGTGTACACAGCAGTAGTCAAATTCGATACCTTGACCAATACGGTTTGGACCACCACCAATAACCATGATCTTGTCACGATTTGATGGGTTAGCTTCACACTCTTCATCGTAAGTCGAGTACATATATGCTGTACCAGATTCAAACTCGGCAGCACATGTATCAACACGTTTGTAAACAGGGTAAACACCCAAGTTCCAACGTTGCTTACGGAATTGCTTTTGAGAAATACCCATAAGGTTCGCAATACGAAGGTCAGATAAACCTTTACGTTTGAACGAACGGATATTTTCAGCAGTGAGATCACCAAAACCTAAAGTTTTTACTTGAGCTTCTGTGTTGACGATATCTTGAATTTGGATCAAGAACCAACGGTCAATTTTAGTTGCTTCAAATACATCATCTAAAGAGAAGCCATGGCGGAATGCATCTGCTACGTACCAAATACGTTCAGGTCCCGGAACTTTAAGCTCTTTTAGAATAGTTTCTTTTACATTTGTTGCACCAGCTTCGATTTTCTCATCGAAACCGCTTACGCCAACTTCAAGACCACGTAATGCTTTTTGTACAGATTCCTGGAAGTTACGACCAATAGCCATGACTTCACCAACAGATTTCATCTGAGTGGTTAATACAGGTTCTGCTTGTGGGAATTTCTCGAAGTTAAAACGAGGAATCTTTGTTACAACGTAGTCAATTGATGGTTCAAAGCTTGCAGGAGTTACGCCACCAGTGATGTCATTTTTCAATTCATCAAGGGTGTAACCAACAGCAAGTTTGGCTGCGATTTTTGCAATTGGGAAACCAGTTGCTTTAGACGCAAGCGCAGAAGAACGAGATACACGTGGGTTCATCTCGATCACAACCATACGGCCGTCTTTCGGGTTAATACCGAACTGAACGTTAGAACCACCTGTCTCAACACCAATTTCACGAAGAACTGCAACTGAAGCATTACGCATCAATTGATATTCTTTGTCAGTTAAGGTTTGAGCCGGTGCTACAGTGATTGAGTCACCTGTGTGAACGCCCATTGGGTCGAAGTTTTCGATCGCACATACGATAATACAGTTGTCGTTTTTGTCACGAACAACTTCCATTTCGTATTCTTTCCAGCCAATTAAAGATTCATCGATCAATAATTGGTGAGTAGGAGAGAGGTCGAAACCACGTTCACAAATCTCTAGGAATTCTTCGCGGTTATATGCAATACCACCGCCTGAACCACCCATAGTGAATGACGGACGGATAATTACTGGGAAACCAAAGCGAGATTGAATTTCCAATGCTTCTTCCATTGTTTCAGCAATGGCAGCTTTTGGACATTCCAAGCCGATTTTGCGCATTGCTTCATCAAACAATTTACGGTCTTCAGCTTTTTCAATTGCTTCTTTTGTTGCACCAATAAGTTCTACGCCGTATTTTTCTAATACACCATTTTCATCAAGTGCAAGTGCGCAGTTAAGAGCAGTTTGTCCACCCATAGTAGGGAGTACTGCATCTGGGCGCTCTTTTTCAATGATTTGAGCAACAGTTTGCCAAGTAATTGGCTCAATATAAGTTGCATCAGCCATTGAAGGGTCAGTCATAATGGTTGCTGGGTTAGAGTTAACCAAAATAACACGATAGCCTTCTTCACGAAGTGCTTTACATGCTTGAGCACCAGAATAGTCAAACTCACAAGCTTGACCAATGACAATTGGACCAGCACCAATAATTAAGATGCTTTTAATATCCGTACGTTTAGGCATTATTCGCTCCTTAATTACTGTTTAGATGCTTCAATAAGTTCGATGAAATGATCGAACAAAGGTGCACAATCATGTGGACCTGGGCTTGCTTCAGGGTGACCTTGGAAGCTGAAAGCTGGTTTGTCTGTACGATGAATCCCTTGTAGAGTGCCATCGAACAATGATTTATGCGTTGCTTTTAAGTTAGCCGGTAATGTTTCTGCATCTACAGCAAAACCATGGTTTTGAGATGTAATCATCACTGTACCATCTTCAAGATTTTGTACAGGGTGGTTCGCACCGTGGTGACCATGATTCATTTTTACAGTTTTTGCACCAGAAGCGAGTGCCAAGATTTGGTGTCCTAAACAGATGCCAAATACAGGTAATGTTGTGGTTTCAACAATAGTTTTTACAGCTTCGATAGCGTAATCACAAGCAGCTGGGTCGCCAGGGCCGTTTGAAAGGAATACGCCATCCGGATTAAGTGCTAATACTTTTTCAGCCGGAGTTTCAGCAGGGACAACAGTGAGTTTACAACCGCGGTCTGCAAGCATACGCAAGATGTTGGTTTTGACACCATAATCGTATGCAACCACATGGTATTTTAACTCAGGTTGAGTAAAGCCTTTACCTAATACCCACGAACCTTCAGACCATTCAAAGCCTGTCGGGTCACAGCACTCTTTTGCAAGGTCTAAACCATTTAAACCACCAAAAGCGCGAGCTTTAGCAATAGCTTCTTCTTCAGTAATATTTTCGCCGGCAAGGATGCAACCATTTTGTGCACCTTTATCACGTAAAATACGAGTAAGTTTACGTGTGTCAATATCAGCAATAGCGACAACATTGTGCGCTTGCAAATATTCACTTAATGATTGCTCAGAACGGAAGTTGCTGTGTAATAGTGGAAGGTCACGAATAATTAAACCATTCGCCCATACTTTATGGATACGACCAGATTCAACGTCTTCTTCGTTGCAACCAGTGTTACCAATATGAGGGTAAGTTAATGTCACAATTTGTTGTGCATAACTTGGGTCAGTCAAAATTTCTTGATAGCCTGTCATGGCTGTGTTAAAAACGACTTCTCCAGTCGTACTTCCCGTTGCGCCGATTGACGTTCCTTTAAAGATCGTTCCATCTGCGAGGGCTAAAATGGCGGGGGTGCTCAAACCAAAGCTCCTGAATTTCGGCTGTAAAAAAGCGAGTAGACCTAAAAAAGATAGGCGATGTTCTAAAAAAACATGCCCCTCCTCACTGGTCTGCTCGCTTGTAACTTAACAGCGCATTATACGCATGGAACCTTAAAAAGTCTATTTATTTTCTATTAAAAAATTTAATTCATTGCTTGCTTTTAGCAAAAAAATTCATCCACTTGTCTGAAATTGATACTTTTAGCAAATTGTCTGACAATCTGGCTGCTGAAATTGTCTAATTCCTCTTATTGTAATGTTAGCTAAAAAATAAACAATACGAGGAAATAGCATGAGCGATAACCAAGTTTCAAAAGACATAGCTGAGAATACTTCATCAGTAGCAGAGACTGTAAAAACAGAAGTAGCTGAAGCTAAAGAGGCAGTAGCCAAAACGACGACTCGAGCTAAAAAAGCGGTTAGCACTAAAGCTACACAGGTAAAAGAAGTTGTAGCTGAAAAAACAGAACAGGTCAAAGAAGTGGCTCACGAAGCGACTTCGCAAGTTAAAGAAGCTATTGCAGAAACACAAGAGCAAGTAAAAGCTGTAATTAATGAGACCGAAGAAAAGATTGAAGCTGAAACACAAGAATTGAATCAGAACATTCACAATCAATTTGCTCAGATTAAACAAGATATTTTACAGCGTCTTGATGTGATTAAAGCTCAGTTCAATACTTCACAAGAAGGATTGAATGAATTAAAAAATACTTTAAAAGCTGAAATCAATGCATTAATTGAAGATCTAACCAAAGTGACTAAGGAACTTAAAGGTGACATTAGCCAAATTTCTTTAAAACACAAAGACTCTTTAACTGAAAGCTTAAAACGCACTAAAAATAATGCGGTTGAAGCTTGGAACAAAGTAAGAGATCACTAAAGATTTAGCATTAAAAGTTAATAAAAAAGCGAGAATTAATTTCTCGCTTTTTTGTTTTTAAAACTCATGCAGCCAATCACGTTTATTGTGAAAATCAGCATGTTTTCCACTATGCTGCATTGCATAGAACTGCATACCATCTTTTGTTTTTAAAACAGCAGTCAAACCTAGATAAAGGTTTGCCCATTTTAAGCGGTGCTGTTGCATAAACTGGCTTAAGTCAAGACTTACATTTAACCCATAGTGGGTACGTTTGAGATGATTCAATTCGATATCGTAAGCAACGAGGGGAGGCATGCTTTCCGGATAGCGATATTCTTCAAACTGGTAAGTCTGCCATGCTTGAGAAGGGGAAAGATTAATTTCCCGGTAGAAATCTTCATCATGCACGCCAATGAAAATTTCAAAACAAGTCTCTTCCCACAAAAAGTCCTGGCGAGGATGAGCGGCGACTTCTTGGGGCCAGATAATCAGTTGGTTTGGATCACGAATCCAAAAACCCACATTTAATGTATATGGGGCTTGCTGTTCAATTGCGCCAACAACAGAAACAGCATGAAAACGATCAAAAGCTGAAAGTTCGTAACTTGCCATAAGTAGTCAATAAGTTAGTTTGCTAAGTGTGCGTGACGAACAAGGTTAGATAAATGTTGATTTTGCTTAGCTGCTTTTTTATAGAGTAAAACAATTTTACCAATTTTCTGGACAGCTTCAGCACCAGTTGCTTCTACAATCGCATCAATTACTGCGGCACGAGCTTCACGGTCTTCACCAGCAATTTTTACCTTGATGAGTTCATGATCGTTTAAAGCACGGAGCGTTTCTTCAATAACAGCGTCTGTTAAGCCTTGTCCACCAATCATGACAACCGGATTAAGCACATGACCAATTTGACGTAAACGTTTACGTTCATGAATAGATAAAGCGGCCATTAAAAATACCTGATTTTAAAAACGACTTAGTATAGCAAAAAACTTAAAATCAAATGTACGAAAAACTGTATAAATAATCGATCAACATTATTGGAAAAAAACTGTAAAAGTTATTGAGATTACGTTACATCCGTACTGTAATGAGAGTAATTTTCACGTACAATGAGCAATCAGAAGTTTTTTTGATATTTAGTGAGTTATGGCAACACGCATCACCAACCAAAAATTGTCTAAAAGTAGTCGTGCGTGGATGAGGGAGCATCTAGACGATCCTTTTGTAAAAAAAGCACAAAAGGAAGGATATCGTGCACGAGCAGCGTATAAACTTCTTGAAATTCAAGAAAAATATAAGTTGATCAAGCCAGGCATGACAGTGGTGGACTTGGGAGCAGCTCCTGGGAGTTGGTCACAAATCGCTGGGAAACTCGTTGGTAGTAAAGGATTGGTTATTGCTTCCGATATTTTACCTATGGATGCTTTGCCAGATGTCACTTTCTTACAAGGCGACTTCAGAGAAGAAGCTGTATTTGAAAAATTGTTAAATATTTTAAACGGAAGACAAGTAGACATTGTAATTTCTGATATGGCCCCCAATACATCAGGTAATAGGGCTGTTGATCAACCTCGACAGATTTACTTGTGTGAACTTGCTTTAGACTTTGCTCAGAAAGTCTTGGGTCCAAATGGACAGTTTGTTGTTAAAGTGTTCCAAGGCGCAGGATTTGATGAGTTTCGTAAACAAGTCGTTGATAGTTTTGATGTGTTAAAAACAGCAAAACCAGCAGCTTCTCGGGCACGATCTAAAGAAGTTTTTTTGGTTGGACAAGGGCGTAAGAAAGCATTGCAATAAAGTTTACTTGCCAAGCTCCTAAAAATTGTGCATTTTGTATCTTTTAGGTTATCCGCAAGCAAGACAATTGCTGTTTTTAAGACGATCGGCCAAGTTTGGGCATGATCAAATTAGATTGATATGGGAATAAAGCTTTGAGCGATTACTTCAAGAATGCCGTATTGTGGCTAATAATACTTGGTGTTCTGATTTTAATTTTCAGTAATATCAGTGACCGCAATAAGCCAACTGCAATGAAATATTCAGATTTTGTTGCAGCGGTGAATGCTGGCCAAATTAAGCAAGTCACGATCGACGGTTTAAATATTAGTGGTGAAAAAACTAACGGATCTCAGTTCGAAACTGTTCGTCCGCAAGTTGAAGACACTGAACTTATGCCAAGCTTAAACAAGCAAAATGTTGTTGTAGAGGGCACAGCACCACAACGTCAAGGCATTTTGATGCAACTTCTCATTGCTAGTTTCCCTGTACTGTTAATCATTTTGTTATTCATGTTCTTTATGCGTAACATGGGTGGTGGTGCAGGCGGCAAAAATGGTCCGATGAGTTTTGGTAAGTCGAAGGCAAAAATGCTTTCTGAAGACCAAATCAAAGTGACTTTTGCTGATGTTGCCGGTTGTGATGAAGCGAAACAAGAAGTTGTGGAAATTGTAGATTTCTTAAAGGATCCTGCAAAATTCAAACGCTTGGGCGCTACTATTCCACGTGGCGTGCTTATGGTTGGTCCTCCAGGTACTGGTAAAACGTTATTAGCCAAAGCAATTGCTGGTGAAGCAAAAGTTCCATTCTTTAGCATTTCTGGTTCTGACTTTGTTGAGATGTTTGTGGGTGTGGGTGCGTCCCGTGTCCGTGATATGTTTGAACAAGCAAAACGTCATGCGCCATGTATCATCTTTATTGATGAGATTGACGCAGTAGGTCGTCACCGTGGTTCAGGTACAGGTGGTGGTCATGATGAACGTGAGCAAACCTTAAACCAAATGCTCGTAGAGATGGACGGTTTTGAAGGTAATGAAGGCGTAATCGTTATTGCTGCGACTAACCGTGTTGACGTATTGGATAAAGCATTATTGCGTCCAGGCCGCTTCGACCGTCAAGTTATGGTTGGTTTACCTGACATCCGTGGTCGTGAACAAATTCTGAATGTACATTTGAAAAAATTGCCTTCAGTTACTGGTGTAGATGTTAAAGTTTTATCTCGTGGTACGCCTGGTTTCTCTGGTGCTCAGTTGGCAAACCTTGTAAATGAAGCTGCTTTGTTTGCTGCTCGCCGCAATAAGAACACTGTCGATATGCATGACTTTGAAGATGCAAAAGACAAGATCTATATGGGTCCTGAACGTAAATCAATGGTTCTACGTGAAGAAGAGCGTCGTGCAACTGCTTACCATGAAGCTGGACATGCAATTGTTGCTGAGATTTTACCGGGCACTGACCCTGTGCATAAGGTAACAATTATGCCGCGTGGTTGGGCTTTAGGTGTAACTTGGCAGTTACCTGAACAAGATCAGATTAGCCACTATAAAGACAAAATGCTAAATGAAATTGCAATTTTGTTTGGTGGGCGTATTGCTGAAGAAGTTTTCATTCAACAGCAATCGACTGGTGCTTCAAATGACTTCGAACGTGCTACAAAAATGGCTCGTGCGATGGTAACGAAGTACGGTATGTCTGACAAGATGGGTGTGATGGTTTACGAAGATGAAAACCAAAATGGATTCTTCGGTAACGTAGGTAGCCGTACAATTTCTGAAGCGACTCAACAACAAGTTGATCAGGAAGTACGCCGTATTTTAGATGAACAATATAAAGTTGCTCGTGATATCTTGGAAAATAATAAAGATATCGCACACGCAATGGTTAAAGCGTTGATGGAATGGGAAACTATTGATCGTGACCAAATCCGTGACATCATGGAAGGCCGCGAACCTCAACCACCTAAAGTTTATATTGCTGAAAATCCGGTATCTGCGTTTGAGCCACCAAAAGATGGTCCATCTACTCCGCCGCCATTACCAGCGATGAATTAAGTTAAGTAATAAAGAAGCCACAGTCATGTGGCTTTTTTTATTTGTCTTAACTTTGGATAAAGCTGAAAAGAAATCGACAGCATGTAAAGCTTACTTGCTAAAATAGCCGCTGATTTTGAACCGGAGCTTTTTATGCAGTTAATATCTTTACCAAAGCAGATTTTACAGTGTGGACAGCTTCAATTAGATTTATCTCAGCCCCATGTTATGGGTATCTTAAATGTCACTCCTGATTCTTTCAGTGATGGTGGCAAACATAACCAATTAGACCAAGCGGTTGATCATGCACTTAGTATGATTGAGCAAGGCGCGACTATTATTGATATTGGGGGGGAATCTACCCGACCTGGTGCTTCAGAAGTTGTAGTAGAAGAAGAAGTGCGTCGTGTGGTACCTGTGGTCGAGGCTTTATCTCACCATAACGTTATTTTGTCGATCGACACAAGTCAGCCAGAAGTTATTCGCGCAGCAAAAGCAGCAGGGGCACATATCTGGAATGATGTCCGTGCCTTAACACGTCCCAATGCTTTAAAAACTGCCGTAGAATTAGATATACCTGTAGTAATTATGCATATGCGCGGTGAACCAACGACAATGAATCAGTTGGATCAGTACACTGATGTAACACTCGATGTGATGCAAGAGTTGCAACAGCGTATTGATGAGGCTTTGGCTGCTGGGGTAAAAAAGCACAATATTATTGTTGATCCTGGATTTGGCTTTGCGAAAAATGCCCAGCAAAATTTAAAACTATTAAAAGAATTTTGGAAACTTAATGAACTTGGTTATCCAATTTTATCCGGGCTTTCTCGTAAACGTTTCATAGGTGAAGCTTTACAAGGCGCTCCTGCAGATCAACGTGCTGTGGGAAGTGTAACTGGGCATTTGCTTAGTATTCAGCAGGGAGCATCCATTGTAAGAGCGCATGATGTAAAGGAAATGCATGAAGCAATTTTAGTTTGGAAAGCGATGCAGCAAGTCTGAATAATAACGTTATAAAATTGGACTCACTCAGTGCTCATTAAAATAGAGTGGATGAGTGAGTCGGGTAAATATCTCGTGATTTTTACGAAAATATGTTATAAGCGGCAAGTTTTTGCTGTTGTGTAAACTTTTGTATGTTTGAAGACTTACTTCTCCCAATGTTTGATGATGAATATTATCCAGATATTTTGGTCGCTGAACTCAAGCAGCTTATTGAGCAATTTGCTAAAAAAGTTCAAAAACCTGCGTTAGCTGAGCAAGATATCTATCGATACGCTCATCAAACTGTAAATGAAATTAATGAAATGAAGCCACAGTTCGAAGATCTAGACTCATCGCTTGATGATAGTGCTGCTGATTATATTGCTGAGGCAATGATGATGGTGGTACAAGATGCAGGATATTTGGATCTGGAAATGGAAGAGTTGGTGATGAATCGAGAGTGGTGATTACTCTCGATTTTCAAAATTTTTGAGAGCATCTAATAAATGACATGTCTCGTCTAAGTGAACTTCGTCTATTTTCTCAATTTTTAAAATTAAATTTCCATTCTGCTGTTCATTTACTTCTGCCAACACGCTGACCCAATAGTTTTTTTGTTGCTGCTGTAGCTCTTTAAATTGAGTAAATATCTCTTGAGGGGCTTCAATTAGATAGTCATCTTGAGTAATAGAGCAGCGTACAAAGTGCCAATCATTATTTTTGAACAAGATTGTACCGTTAAATATATCTTTGGCATTTGCAAAGGGTATAAAAAAGAGTAGAGCGGATATAAATATTAATATTCTGATCATGGCATTATTTTCATCAGGCATAAAAAAACCAGCTTACGCTGGATTCTTTATGGCACCAAATTCAATAGTTGAAA
>NZ_JAWVAV010000048.1:0-23492 GCF_033599315.1 Acinetobacter sp. OYA S30 | reverse complement strand
TTTAAATCTTTGTGCAACAAAGCCGTATGCTTTTATTAATTTAATTAAATAATATTGTCTATCAATTATTCGATATCTCCAATTTTCTTATTTTTTATATATAAAAACTAAAAATAATTATAATATTTTAAAAACCAATCAATTACTGTAGAAATCCCTATACTTGTAATTATTATTTGAGTAGTAGCAATATTGACTATCTAATAAGCTCCAACGAAGGATTCTCTTTAAAAAAATAACTTTTTATCTAAAAATTTCTCTAATAAGAAGAGCTTAAAGATGTGCTAACAAATTACAGTTAACCTGTTAAATATAACAGTATTTTATTGGCAAAAATTTATGTTATTTATTCATTAAATCTTAATTTAGGGTACTTAAGCAGGTAGCATGGTTAGCATACCCCCTCATTTCTCTATCTCAACAGATGGTTTTATTCGAATGAACGAAAACCAACTCATGAGTTATCCTCTCCAACACATCATCTCTACCGTTGAATCTAGACATACTGAAGCGTCTCAAATTTTCTATTATGGTTTTACTGAATGGGCAACTTCGCAAACTCCAGCTTTAAGTACCGGATGGGATTGGGAACTCATTGAGAATAATGGCATCACTACCGTAAAACGAGTGGGGTTACCTCGAAGCAATATCATGATTGTTGATGTATCTGGTATGGATATCGGATTTGATATTAATGAAACATTACTCGAGAAAAAAATAGATACTTTGTTCTGGGAACCGTTTATTTATGCCCAAATCAATACGTCCTTAACCAAGTCTTCATTAAGTCAAACCTTCTCTTAGAAACCTGTAAATTCTTACAGTTACCGCCTTTCCAGCTGTTCAGTAAAGTCACTTGAAAAATAAGTGGAAGCACTTGTAATGAATACTATTGCTGGATTTCAAAACAATTTTTCAGAAGGCCTATATACCAAATTTAAAAGTTACCGCTACAGGGTATTTGTTGAATATTTGGGTTGGGAGTTGAACTGTCCAAACAATGAAGAACTAGATCAATTTGATAAAGTCGATACAGCTTATGTCGTGGCTCAAGACAGAGAATCTAATATCATTGGTTGTGCCAGACTACTACCCACCACACAACCTTATTTACTCGGGGAAATATTTCCCCAACTTCTCAATGGAATGCCTATTCCCTGCTCACCAGAAATTTGGGAATTATCAAGGTTTTCAGCCGTAGATTTTTCAAATCCGCCTTCCTCTACCAGTCAGGCTGTGTCATCACCTGTCTCAATTGCAATTCTGCAAGAAGCAATCAACTTTGCAAGAGAACAAGGCGCAAAACAACTCATTACGACTTCTCCTCTTGGAGTAGAACGTTTATTACGTGCTGCGGGTTTTCGTGCCCATCGTGCAGGTCCACCAATGACGATTGATGGATATTCGATGTTTGCATGCTTGATTGATATCTAATTTCTTATATAGGACTCATGCCTATCCGTGGGGTATGAGTCCTATTTTTTACATAGCAATCTATACATATGACCGAGCAAGATGAGTGCAATATCAATCAATCTTGGTTTTTAGATTTAAGTTTGCTTTCTTATAATAAGTCTCATCCTTTTTATAGCTCCAATCGCGCGGCATAAATGATGTCGATATAATCGCAACTACAGCCATACTTCCGATATAAAACATAATTAAATATGGATTGCCTTGCCCAATACTGAGCAGTTTAGTGGCAATCATAGGGGCTAAACCACCACCCAAAACACCTGCCAACTGTACCGAAATCGAAATACCGCTATAACGAATTTCAGCAGGAAATTGACGCGCAAAAAGCTGAGCTTGTGGCGCATACATAATCGGAAACACCACACCAATTGCCAAAACAATTGCCGTCCAGACCAGTACCGGATCTTTGGTATTGAGCATGCTAAAAAATGGATAAGAATAAAGTGCCAATACACATAGTCCAAACATAAACATATTGCGTTGACCGACTTTATCGGACAAATGTCCGCATAACGGCGTCATAAATAAAATCACGGCTGCACCGCAAATAGTGGCAAACAAAATGTCTTGTCGTGGAATACCTAATTGTGTGGTGGTGTAAGCTAGCGTAAAAGTTGAAGCAATATAGAACCATGCATTTTCAGCAGCTCTCGCCAAAATAATGGTGATGAGTTGCTTTGGATGATTTTTAAAAACCTGAAAAGCCGGAACTTTGACTTCTTCGGACTGTTGTTTTACTTTTTCAAAGTCTGGTGACTCAGGCACTTTTACACGAATATACCAACCCACTGCCAGTAAAATAATGCTGGCAAGAAATGGTAATCGCCAGCCCCAGCTAAACAATGCTTGCTCAGGTAATAACGACACCAGTCCTAGTGCGATTGAGGCGAGCATTAAGCCCCCACCGGTACTGGCTTGAGGCAAACTTCCCCAAAACCCTTTACCACCTTCGGGTGCATGTTCTACTGCCATAAGCACGGCACCGCCCCACTCACCGCCCATGGCCATACCTTGAATAAATCGCAAGATCACCAAGCCAATTGCAGCCCAATATCCAATTGATTCGTAAGTCGGTAAGAGGCCAATCAGTACGGTTGGAATCCCCATGAGCATCAGCGTTAGCAACAACATTGACTTACGGCCAATCTTGTCACCGAAATGGCCAAAGACTACCCCCCCTAAAGGCCGCCCAATAAACCCAACAGCATAGGTTGCAAATGCTGCAAGCACACCTGTAAGTGGGTCCAGATTTGGGAAAAATAACTTGTTAAAAATGAGGGCTGCTGCTGCACCATAAACAAAAAAGTCATACCACTCAATCGTGGTGCCGACCATGCTAGAGATGCCTGCTAATCGATGTGACGACTTTTTAGGATGTGAACCGTTTCCATGTATTGTTTGCATCGTAATGTCCTTTTTAGATTTTCTTGTTTTGTCTTTTTATGCTTATGATCTGTCCTGACCATAAGCATGTTCAGATCTCGCTTTATCTCCTTAAGCTTTTTATGTGTTTGAAAAATGGTTTAGCTTAGTTTTTCTAAAATTTGTTCCAGCTCAGGATTACGTTCTTGCCACCGTGGTTGTTTATCTTTATCAACAATGAGCGCACGAACGCCTTCAATAAAGTCACCATGCTCAAACCAGATATCCTGTAAATCACGCTCAAGCTGCATACACTGCTGTAGTGAAAGTCCACGGCCTAAATGTTGCAGTTTCAAGCTGGTTTGTTTGGCAATAAATGAACGCTGCTGCAAAATACTAAGCATTTTACTCGCCCAAGTCTTTAAGCTTTCATCCTGTTCATTTTCAAGGCTTTGTTCGATCTCATCTAAATGCTGAAATCCGAAATGTTTACGGATGCCTTCAGCCAACTGTTTGAGCTCACTTTCGGCAGGACGAGTAATAAATCGGGTAATGATGTGTTCAATTCCCTCTTTGCTTAAGCTTGGCGCTTCGACGAGAGCGTCTTGCAACGCTTGTAACTGATCGCTTGGCACATGGTAGTCAATTAAGTCGAGATAGAGCGCATCGCTACTGCTGATCTGCTCACCCGTAATTGCCATATAAACGCCAATATCATCAAGGCGAGACAGGAAATGAGTTGCGCCAACGTCCGGGAAAAAACCAATCGCTGTTTCAGGCATGGCAAATCTGGACTTTTCACTGCTTACCACAATGTGACACGCCTGAGCCAAGCCAAAACCACCACCTAATACATAGCCATCAAGCACAACGATGATTGGCTTTTCATATTCGCGCAGTGTATTGAGCATTTTATATTCGGCACTAAAGTAGCCTTTGTAATCGGCTGTGCCATTTTTATAACTGTCGTAGAGATAGCGAATATCGCCACCTGCACAGAAGGCTTTTGGGCTATTTGATTTAATTAAGATCGCCTGAACAGCAGCATCATTTCGCCACAACTCCAATTGGGCGCCAATTCCTTCAATCATATCTAGCGACAATGCATTGAGATGAGCCACACGATCTAAGGTGATCACGCCAAGCTTACCTTGTCGCTCAATCATTAAGTGATTTTCTGTATTCATTTTATTGATCTCTTACTGATTTTTAAAATTTGCCTGCCGTTTTTCAACAAATGCCTGCATGCCTTCTTTTTGGTCCGCAGTTGCAAAAATGGAATGGAACATGCGACGTTCAAAACGTAAACCTTCGGTGAGGTTCACCTCAAAAGCTCGATTAATGGTTTCTTTGAGCATCACGTTTGCAGTTAAAGACCGTGCTGCGATTTTTTCAGCGGCTTGCAAGGTTTGTTCAAGTAATTCTTCTTTACTAAACACACGTGCAACCAAACCACTTTGTTCTGCCTCTACTGCGCCCATTTGGCGAGCGGTAAGGCACATTTCCATTGCTTTAGCTTTACCAATGGCATGGGTTAATCGTTGTGTCCCACCAATACCCGGAATTACCCCTAAAGTGACTTCGGGTAAACCAAACTTGGCGTTATCAGCACAATAAATAAAGTCACACATGAGTGCTAATTCACAGCCACCACCCAATGCATAGCCACTCACCGCAGCAATTAAAGGTTTACGGCGCTGTGCAATACGGTCTGCAAGATGAAAAAAGTCATCTAAATAAATATCGGGAAATGCCAAATCGGCCATTTCTTTAATGTCGGCCCCTGCGGCAAAAGCTTTTTCAGAGCCTGCCAATACGATACAGCCAATTTCACGATCTTTTTCGAGTTGATCTAATGCCTGATTAATTTCACTAATTAATTCACTATTTAAGGCATTGAGCGCTTGAGGGCGATTTAATGTAATCAGTCCAACCCCATTACGCTTTTCTAATAAAATACTTTGCCACTGCATTATTTATTCCTTGTTCTGATTTTATAGACTACGTGCAATCACTAAACGTTGGATATCACTTGTGCCTTCGTAAATTTGACAAATACGCGCATCACGGTAAATACGTTCAATTGGGAAGTCTCTGAGATAACCATAGCCACCAAACACTTGTAAGGCACTTGAGCACACACGTTCCGTCATTTCTGAAGCAAATAACTTGGCCATTGAGGCTTCGTTGAGACACGGTTGGCCTGCTTCTTTGAGACGTGCAGCGTAGTGAACCAGTTGTCTCGCTGCTTCAATTTCGGTTGCCATGCTAGCAAGACGAAATGCGATGGTTTGATGCTCAAAAATTGGTTTGCCAAAAGTAATACGCTCTTTGGCATAACGAGTTGCTTCTTCGAGCGCCGCACGTGCTAGACCGACTGCTTGTGCAGCAATACCAATACGTCCACCTTCTAAATTGGCGAGAGCAATTTTCAGGCCTTCACCTTCTTTACCCAGCATGAGACTTTTATGGATGCGTACATCTGTCAACGCAATCTGACACGTATCTGAAGCATGCAGACCCAGTTTTTCTTCAACGCGAATCACTTCATAACCCGGTGTCTCGCGTGGGACTAAAAATGCACTAATCCCCTTTTTTCCTGCGCTCGGATCGGTCACAGCAAACACGATAATGACGCCAGCATTATTACCCGAGGTAATAAATTGCTTGGCACCATTTAAAATGTAATAGTCGCCATCTTTCACCGCACGGGTTTTGATGGCTGCTGCATCTGAGCCAGTATGCGGTTCGGTTAAGGCAAAAGCTCCTATCATTTCACCTTGTGCCAAAGGTTTTAAAAAGCGCTCTTTTTGCTCGTCAGTCCCAAATTTTAAAATAGGCACACAACCAACCGAGTTATGTACACTCATAATGGTCGAGGTTGCACCATCCGCTGCTGCAACTTCCTCGAGTGCCAGTACATAGGCTAAGTTACCCGTGTCTGAACCACCCCATTCCTCTGAAACAAGCATTCCCATAAAACCGAGTTGTCCCATTTGAGTCAGAGTTTCTTTTGGAAAAGTTCCATCTCGATCCCAATCACTGGCATTAGGCTTGATTTGTTCTTGGGCGAAACGTTTCGCCATATCACGAATGAGTAATTGTTCTTCGGTAAATTGCATTATTATTTCCTTTACCCTGCTTTAGCTTGTTGTTTAGCAATTTCTTGATTACGCAATAAAAAGCGCTGAATTTTGCCACTTGGAGTTTTAGGTAATTCACTCACAAATTCAACTAATCGTGGGTAAGCATGAGCAGAAAGTCGTCTTTTAACAAACTGGCTGAGTTCTTCAGCAAGTGCATCTGAAGGTTGTACGCCCGCAGCTAAAATTACAAAAGCCTTAACCACTTCAGTGCGATCCGGATCAGGCACGCCTATTACTGCGGCTTCAATCACAGCGTCGTGTTCAAGTAGTGCGCTTTCTACATCGAAAGGTCCAATACGATAGCCCGATGTGGTGATTACATCATCGCTACGGCCTACAAAGCTCATACTGCCATCGGCATGGAGTTCGGCAGTATCACCCGTTAAGTAGTAATGACCGATGAAAGGTGATTTACGACTTTCTTTATAGCCACCAAACCACATCATTGGAGACTGGCTAATGTCGACTGCTAAAATTCCCGGTGTGTCTGGCGGAAGTTCTTCACCTTGTTCATTAACAATCGCAACACGATAGCCCGGACTTGGAAAACCTGCTGAACCAGCATGAATTTCATGTTTTAAACCATGATGATTACACACCACCATGCCTACTTCAGTTTGCCCGTAGTGGTCATAAATTGGAGCATCAAGGACTTGTTTAAACCAACGAATTACTTCCGGATTTAGCGGCTCTCCTGCACTACTCACCACACGGAATTGTCCTTTTAACGGCGCCATTTGTGCTGGGTCAGCTGCCATCATCATGCGGTAAGCGGTTGGTGCACCTGCCAAGTTGTTAACTTTATAATCTTTCACAATTTGGCATAGGCTATCGGTACTAAAACCGCCTTCATAGAACAAAGTGGCATGGCCTAAAAATAACGGTCCAGTAATCGCATAGTACAACCCATACGCCCAACCCGGATCTGCAATATTCCAGAATGAATCCTCTTCGGTTAAACCAATGGCATCTTGCATATATCGACCAAAAGCAATCAATGCTTTTAGTGGCACTTCCAATGGTTTTGCAGGCCCTGTTGTGCCCGAAGTAAACATGAGCAAGAAAGGATCTTGGATGCTACGCATGACTAGATCACATTGATCAGACTGCTGCTTCACTTCATTCCAGAAATTAAAATCACCTGCTTTAAGCGGAGTACCTTGTGCATCAGCCACTGTCATAATTGCAGGGCACTTTTCAATTTCGTCGAGCTTGCTACGGTTGCCCATATCGGTCACCACTAGCTTACTTTGAGCAAGTTGAATACGGTGCTCAATCGCTTTGGGACCAAAGGCAGTAAATAGGGGCTGGTACACAGCACCAATTCGCCAAGCTGCCAAAATGGTCACGATCAGTTCAGGTGTTCTTGGCAATAAGCCTGAAATACGGTCACCCGCTTTCACACCTTGTGATTTTAAAAAGTTAGCAAACTGACTCGACCATTTTTTTAGTTCACGGAAGGTATATTGTTCTTTGCGACCGTCTTTTCCTTGCCAGTACAGTGCGATTTTGTCGCCATTTGCATGTCTATCACAACATTCATAACATGCGTTCAATGCATCGAGTGAACCTGACAACATCTGTTTAGCAGTGCTTTCCAAATCGAAAGCCTGTACAGCATTTTGATAATCCATCATATCTTTTCCCTCAGTCCGGATTTGTTCTTATTCACGACAGGGTTTGATTTATTCGTTTAAAGCCATCCTTTGGCTTTACCGTTATGCCTCTTGTGGCAGGTATTGCTGAATAATGCTCGAAAAATCGAGATGAGCATTACCGCGCATGCACATTTGCTGATAAAGCTGTTGCACCATGCCACCTAATAAAACTGGCTGTTTCACTTGGCCTGCAGCTTCTACAGCGAGTCCTAAATCTTTTAGCATTAACTGAGTTGCAAACCCATCTTGATAGCCTCGAGATGCGGGCGCATTTTCATTAATATGTGGCCATGGGTTACACACATCCGAACTCCAGCAACGGCCACTTGAAGTATTAATTACACCTGCCAATGCTTGTGGGTCGATGCCTAACTTCACACCGAGTGCCATGCCTTCGGCCACCGCAGCCATTGAAATTCCTAAAATCAGGTTATTGCAAATTTTGGCAATTTGACCTGCACCCACATCACCACAATGAACAATATTTTTGCCCATGTGGCTGAGCACAGGTTTCACCTCATTAAAGGTTTGCTCATCGGCACCGACCATGAAGGTTAAGGTTCCTGCTTGAGCACCAATGGTTCCACCAGAAACTGGTGCATCACAAATTTTAATATTTTTGCTATGTGCAACAGCAGCAATGTCTTTAATGGTTTGCGGGTCAATGGTGCTGCTATCAATGCATAAGCTACCTGCTTTTAGCACTTCCAAGACACCATTTTCGCCTAAGTAAACCTCTTTAACATGCTTCGCCGCAGGCAACATGGTAATGACTACATCTGCTTGTTTAGCTGCGTCCTGTGGGCTGTCGCAAACCACACCACCTGCCTCGGCGAAGTGCTGAATTGCGACTTCACTGAGGTCGTAACCATAAACTTTGAGTCCGGCTTTTAGTAGGTTTTGGGCCATTCTGCCGCCCATATTACCTAGACCGATAAAGGCGATATTCATCCGTGATCCCCTTAACGTAAACTAATGGTTGTATTTACACCGCCAACTTCATGGCTATCTTCAAACCAGCGACTGGTAATCGTTTTGGTTTGGGTATAGAACTGCACAGCCTGTTTACCGTATGGCCCCAAATCACCTAGTTTTGAGCCTCTTGAACCCGTAAAACTAAAGAACGGCACTGGTACAGGAATTGGAATGTTGATACCGACTTGACCAATATCAATAAGGTTTTGGAAAGTACGTGCAATGGCACCGCTTTGTGTGAATAGGCCTACACCATTACCAAATGGGTTGGCATTGACCAAAGCAATCGCTTCATCGAGTGTATCTACACAAATAATTGAAAGTACCGGGCCAAAGATTTCTTCTTTATAAATACGCATGTCGGTATTTACACCACTAAAAATCGTGGCGCCCACAAAGTTACCTGACTCATAACCTTGTACTTGAACATTGCGACCATCGAGTAGTAACTCTGCACCTTGCTCAACACCGCTATTAATCAAGTCAATTACACGCGCTTTGGCACGTTTTGAAATCACTGGACCAATGTCAGTATTTGGTTCATGACCTGCATTTACTTTTAGTGTTTTGGCTTTTTCAACTAACTCTTGAATCCACTGTTTACTGTCGCCAACCATCACTGCAACCGACAATGCCATACAGCGTTGTCCCGCTGCACCGAATGCTGCACCTACTAAAGCATTTAAAGTTTGTTCTTTATTGGCATCCGCCATCACAACCACATGGTTTTTTGCACCCATCATGGCTTGCACACGTTTGCCATGCTGCCCTGCAAGGTTATAAACATGTGTTCCAACCGCTGTTGATCCTACAAATGAAATCGCTTTAATGTCTTTATGGGTACACAAACGATCAACCACTTCTTTACCGCCATGCACAACGTTCAGCACACCTGCCGGAATACCTGCTTGAATCGCAAGCTCAACCAACATCATGGTCGATAATGGATCTTGTTCTGAAGGTTTTAAAACAAAAGTATTGCCGCACACGATTGCCATTGGGAACATCCAAAGCGGGATCATGGCTGGGAAATTAAACGGCGTAATACCCGCACAAACGCCCAAAGGTTGCTGCAAGGTATACGTATCTACACCACGTGCTACACCTTCAACATATTCACCCATTTGCAAGGTGCCAACTGAGCAGGCATGTTCAACCACTTCTAGACCACGTTGAATATCACCTTCGGCATCTGCCAAGGTTTTACCTTGTTCAGCCGTCAATACTTGTGCGATTTCTTTCATGTTGGCACGGATCAAGTCTTGTAGCTTGAGCATGATGCGCATACGTGCCTGAATTGGGGTCTGGCGCCATGAAGCAAAAGCATCTTGTGCAGCCTGAATAGCAGCGTCGACTTCTTCAACCGTTGCAAAAGGCACGCGGCCAATCACTTCCTGAGTTGCAGGGTTAACAATGTCTTGCCATTCTTGTGTTTTAGATTCGATAAACTGTCCGTTAATAAGTAATTTAGCGGTGTCCAATTCGATTTTCTGGATTGTGTTCATAACCTCTCCGTAGGTCATATTTTTATTGTGTTCAGTTATTAGAAAATACTTTTCTATGTATTTTCTTTATTCAGGTTTTATTTGAGACTAACAAAGAAATCTTTGACCACCAACGCAAATTCATGCACGATTGTTGTGCAAATATGCACAGGGACAATAACAAAAATGAAAGTGGATTGGGATCATCTACAGTTTTTTCTGGTTTTAGCACGCACTAAAACTCTAACCAATGCTGCACGTATTATCGGTGTCGAGCACAGTACGGTGGCTAGACGGATTCAGGCTCTAGAACTTGCTTTAGGTACTACGCTATTTAAACGTGAAGCAACCGGTTATGAGTTAACTCTCGAAGGGATGGCACTTGTCCCTCGAGTTGAACAAATGGAACAAGCTTTCTTACAAATTGAAAAACCGCATCAACCTTTGCAAGGTCGTGTGCGAATTGGCACACCTGAGGGTTTTGGAACTGCATTTTTAGCCCGCTTACTGGCTGAGTTCTCCATACAGTATCCACTGCTTACCATCGACCTGATACCCGTCCCAAAAATGATTAAGCTCTCGCACCGTGAAGCAGATATTGTGGTGTCGATTGAACGCCCAACCTCAGGGCCTTATATCATTACGCGCTTGTCTGATTACTGTTTAAAAATTTACGGTAGCCAAAACTATCTAGCGCAAAACCCACCAATTCGCCGACTGGAAGATTTAACCCAGCACCGCTTTGTGAACTATATTGATGATCTGGTGTATAGCCCCGAACTGTATTGTCTAGAACGCTTACCTTTAAAGCTTAACGCGAACTTTCGCAGTAGCAGCATTTTGGCGCAACAAATTGCGGTCAGCGCAGGCGCAGGTCTTGCAATTTTGCCCAAGTTTTTGGCAGATGATAAGCCTGAGCTTGAAGAGGTGTTAGAACAACAAGTTCGTTTTACCCATACCTTCTGGATGCTGACCTTCGTTGATTTACAGCATGAGCCGCGCATTAAACTGGTTTGGGATTACTTGCGTAAACAGGCCGATAAATACCAACATTTACTGGTTGATTAAATAATAAATAAAAAGCCAATCATATGATTGGCTTTCTGGTAAATCGAGACAGGTTAATTAAAAGATTTCTTGACCTAATTTTCTCATACGCGGCTTATAGAACGCATAATAGGTCACACTTAAAACTACTAACCATACTGGGCTAACGTATAACGCTTTTAAGGTATCTGGCTCTAATGCCAAAATCACCAAGGTAAACAAGAAGAATGCAATAACGGCATAAGCCATCAACACACCGCCCGGCATTTTAAAGGTAGATGCTGCATGTAACTCTGGGCGAATTTTACGATAGCGTAAATAACACGCCATGATTAAAATCCACACGCTAATGAATAAAATCACACAGAGCGAACTTGCCAAAGTAAATGCTTCCATTGTGTTTGGAACAAAGTACTGAAGCACCGCTCCGCCCATAATGAAAATACATGAGAAGATTAAGCCATTTGACGGTACAGCACGTTTTGATAAACGTCCCAAGACACTCGGTGCCTGACCATCTTTTGATAAACCAAACAACATACGGCTCGTTGAAAACACGCCACTGTTCATCGAAGACATGACCGAAGACAGCACAACCAAGTTCATGATAATTGCTGAAATCGGAATACCTGCATTTAAGAACAATTCAACAAACGGGCTTTTATCTGCACGGATATGATTCCAAGGCGTCACTGACATCACGACAAAAAGTGCTAGCACATAAAACAGAATAATACGTACCGGAATCGCGTTAATTGCTTTTGGTAAGTTAGTTTGCGGATCTTTCGTTTCAGCCGCTGTGGTACCGATCAACTCAACACCAATAAAGGCAAATACGGCAATCTGGAATCCGGCTAAAAATCCACTTACACCTTTTGGAAACAGACCACCATGCGACCAGACATTACTGATGCTGACAACGTCACCATGAGGAGCTTGGAAATGAGTGAGAATCATATAGCCACCCACACCAATTAAGCCAATAATTGCCAAAATCTTAATGAGTGCGAACCAGAATTCTACTTCACCAAACAACTTGACCGTAAGCAAATTAAGCCCTAACACGAATAGTACACAGCCCGCACTAATCATGGCCTGTTGCATTGGTGAGAAACTGGCACCCTCGGGCAACCAGAAACTTAAATAATTAATAACTGCTGATAGATCGGCAATACCGACTAATACCCAGCCTAGCCAATAGGTCCAGCCAATATAATAGCCAGCCCATGGGCCGATTAAGTCATATGCCATATCAACAAATGACTTGTAATGTAAATTAGCAAGTAGTAATTCACCTAATGCACGCATAAGGAAAAAGAACATACCGCCAATTAACATGTAAATAACGAGAATCGAAGGACCTGCGAGGGAGATGGTTTTGCCCGAGCCCATAAATAGACCGGTACCGATTGCACCGCCAATTGCAATGAGCTGTAAATGGCGATTACTTAATTTCCGTTGTAAATGATCAGGGGAACTTGCCTCATCTGAATGATGAACCATTGTCATATTAGAAGTCCTTTTTATATTTGCTTAATTTCAATCAGCAACATATAGGGAGAAAACGAACCGTATATCGTGGGTTGCTGAGTCTATACATCGGGACAAGATGTTCAAGTATATTTTTTCCTTAATTGATCTATCTTTTATCCCTATTTTTTTAAATTGCATTATTTATGTACTGCCTTCACGGCAATTTTAATTATCCAATCTCAATTCACCAGATGAGCCGAAGTGTAGCATGCGATATTGTTCGATGTCGCTTTACCACCCCCCTCCAAAACTGCACTGATGACTCAAAAATAAACAATATTATTCCGATAAAAAACCTAAAGAAAATAAAAAAAGCCAATCATGTTCGATTGGCTTTTTAATAAAACTTAATGGTCGTTGACGAGTTCACGTCCTAGTCTTTTCATGCGCGGTTTATACAGCACATGATAAGTCACACCTAAAATGATCAACCATACTGGACTGACATATAGCGCTTTTAAGGTATCAGGCTCTAATGCCAAGATCACCAAAGTGAAAAGCATGAATGCCAAAACAACATAACTCATCCAAATGCCGCCCGGCATTTTGAATGTAGATTTTTCATGTAATTCAGGACGTAATTTACGATAGCGTAAATAGCACACCATAATGAGACTCCAGACACTAATGAATAGAATCACACAGAGTGAACTTGCTAATGTAAATGCCTCCATTGTGTTTGGAACAAAGTACTGAAGCACTGCCCCGCCCATAATGAAAGTACAAGAGAAAATCAAACCATTTGAAGGAACTGCGCGTTTTGATAAACGTCCAAAAGCTCCCGGTGCCTGACCATCTTTTGATAAACCGAACAGCATACGACTGGTTGAAAACACACCGCTGTTCATTGAAGACATGACCGAGGATAGCACCACCAAGTTCATGATGATCGCAGAAACCGGAATACCCGCATTTAAGAATAACTCAACAAACGGGCTTTTATCTGCACGAATGTGATCCCACGGTGTTACCGACATCACAATAAATAACGCCAATACATAGAACAAAATAATACGTACCGGAATCGCGTTAATTGCTTTCGGTAAGTTCTTCTGCGGGTCTTTCGTTTCAGCAGCTGTCGTACCAACCAGCTCAACCCCGACAAACGCAAAAACGGCAATCTGGAATCCTGCCAAGAAGCCTTCTGTACCTTTCGGGAATAAACCACCATGTGACCAGACATTACTAATGCTGGCAACAGCGCCTTGCGGAGCTTGGAAATGGCTGAAAATCATGTAGCCACCCACGCCGATCAGGCCAATAATTGCTAGAATCTTAATAAGGGCAAACCAGAATTCAATTTCACCAAATAGTCGTACTGTAAGGAGGTTAAGACCCATCACAAACAACACACAGCCTGCACTAATCATGGCCTGCTGTATTGGTGAGAAGCTTGCACCATCGGGTAGCCAGAAGCTCAAATAGTTAATGACTGCTGAAAGGTCCGCAATACCGACCAGCACCCAACCTAACCAATAGGTCCAACCTAAATAGTACCCGGCCCAAGGACCAATTAAGTCATGAGCCATATCAACAAAAGATTTGTAATGCAGATTTGCAAGGAGTAACTCACCCATTGCACGCATTAAGAAAAAGAATATTCCTCCAATAATCATATAAATAAAGAGAATTGAATGACCTGCGAGGGAGATGGTTTTACCTGAGCCCATAAATAGGCCAGTTCCAATTGCACCGCCAATTGCAATCAGTTGTAAATGACGGTTAGACAGTTTTCGTTGCAGATGATCGGGAGAATTTTCCGTATCTGAATGACGAGCCGTTGTCATATTAAAATTCCTTTTTGAATTCCTTTGTTAAGATCAGCAACCTATGGCGAAAATTGAACCGTATGCCATAGGTCACTGAATCTGTTCACCAAAAAACGACTGGTTAAACCGTATCTATCTTCCTTCTGTTAGATACATCATCGTTTTTGGAGTAAAGCCGAATTACTTTTGTGCTGCCGTCACGGCAATTTCAATTAACCAATCTGGATTGACCAAATCGGCCTGAATTGTGGCACGCGATGGAGCAACACACCCTTTTAACCAGTCAACCCAAATTGCATTTACAGTTGAAAAGTCAGAAAGATTTTTCAAATAGAGCTGCGCAGAGAGCAAGCGAGATTTATCGGTATTGGCTAATGCCAAAAGTTCATCAATTGTTGCAAGAATTTCACGGGTTTGTCCTGCCACGTCTTGCTCGGTATTTTTAGGCACCTGACCTGACAAATAAACCACTTTGTTAAAAACAGTCACGGCGCTCATGACTTCGTTAGTGTTAATCTTTTGTATATCTGAATTAGACATTCGGATTTCCTTATACCTGATTAATAAATTGAACACGGGCGGTGACGGCACACATCAGTTCATAACCCACCGTACCGGATGAAACTGCAACATCGTCAATAGATAGAACGACGCCTGTACTTGACTGACCCCAGAGCACCACTTCACTACCAACTTTGGCACTCTCAATACCCGTTAAATCGACTGCCAACATATCCATACTGACGCGGCCAACTGTACGCGTGCGTACTGAGTCCACTAAAACTGGAGTACCTGTTGGCGAAATACGTTGATAACCATCGGCATAGCCGCAAGCCACAATCCCAATCGTCATGGGTTGCTCTGCGACAAAGTTTGAGCCATAACCTACGCTTTCATTCGGCTCCAAATGCTGAACGGAAATAATTTCACTACGTAAGCTCATGGTCGGCTGCAAGCCCCAATCCGCAATACTATGGGTTGGGTAATCTGGGGAGCTGCCATAAAGCATGATGCCGCTACGGACATAATCTGATTTGAGCTGGTCTTGATAACGCAGAATTGCCGCACTATTACTTACCGATCTTTCACCCGGTAAATCCTTCACAATTTCTTCAAAGGCAGTAATTTGATAATCAATACCTTGCTGACCGAAACGATCACCATCTGCATCCGAAAAATGCATCATGTGGGTAATCTTGGCGACATTTGCCAAATTATTTAAACGTTCCCAAGCCTGCACATAATGCTGTGGTTTAAAACCAAGACGGTTCATACCACTGTTCATTTTCAAAAAAACATCAAATTGAGCCGGATAAGGATGCTTTTCTACCCACTCAATTTGCGCTTCACAATGAATGGTGAAACTAAGCTGATACTGCACACAATCAAATAAATCTTGAGGAGAAAAAACTCCTTCGAGCAATAAAATCGGGCCTGTCCAGCCTAGAGCACGAATTCGTTTTGCTTCTTCAATATCCAGTAAGGCAAAGCCATCTGCTGCTTTAAATGCTTCATAGACACGTTCAATTCCATGTCCATAAGCATTGGCTTTGACAACGGCAAAGACCTTACTGTTTGGCATAGCCTTGCGCACCACCGCCAAGTTATTTTGTAAGGCTTGACGGTGGATCACTGCGGTAATAGGACGAGGCATGATTACTTTCCTAACGTCCGTTAAGCCGCATGTGCGTGTGAATAACGCTGAATTGAAAGGCCATCGGTACTGATATCAGTCTTATGATTCAATACGATGTCACTGATTAATTTTCCTGAACCGCACGCCATGGTCCAACCTAAAGTGCCATGACCTGTATTCAAGAACAGATTTTTAAAGCGAGTCGCACCAATAATTGGAGTACTGTCTGGTGTCATTGGACGTAAACCCGTCCAGAAAGATGCTTGTTCCATATCACCACCTGGGAACAAGTCTTGCGTCACCATTTGCAAGGTTGCACGGCGGTCTTCGTTCAGACCTAAGTTAAAGCCACTTAACTCAGCCATTCCACCTACGCGAATACGTTGGTCAAATCGAGTAATTGCGATTTTGTAAGTTTCATCCAGCACTGTAGATTGCGGAGCAAAAGCAGGATCAACAATAGGAATCGTCAACGAGTAACCTTTCACAGGATATACAGGTAACTGTAGATCAAGCGGTTTCAAGAAATCACGTGAATAGCTACCAAACGCTAGAACATAACGATCTGCAGTTAAAACCTTGCCATTTACCTGTACGCCTTTAATTTGATCGCCTTCGACAATCAATTTTTCTACGTTCTGGTTAAACTGGAAATTAACGCCCAACTCTTTAGCAATTTGAGCTAAAGCATTGGTAAATAAATAGCAGTCGCCTGTTTCATCATTTGGTAAGTGTAAACCACCCACGAGTTTATCTTGTGCATTTGCCAAAGCTGGCTCTACACGACCAAGTTCGTTGCCATTTAATAATTCGTAGCTTACGCCGCACTCTTCAAGCACGCTAATGTCGCGTTGAACCGCTTCCATTTGTGCTTCTTTACGGAATAGCTGCAAAGTACCTTTAGCACGGTTTTCGTAGTGAATACCCGTGTCTTTTCTAAGTTCACGTAAGCAGTCACGGCTGTATTCAGCCACACGCATCATACGTTCTTTGTTCACAGCATAACTTTGCGGATTACAGTTTTTCAGCATTTGCGCCATCCACTGTAATTGCCACATGCTGCCATCTAAATTAATCGCAAGCGGTGCATGGTGTTGGAACATCCATTTCACAGCTTTAAAAGGAATTCCTGGTGCTGCCCAAGGGGTCGAATACCCAGGCGAAATTTGACCTGCATTACCAAAACTTGTTTCTTCAGCAGGACCTGATTGGCGATCGAGAACAGTAACCTCGGCTCCTTGTCGAGCCAGATAATAGGCACTTGCCACTCCAATAACGCCGCTACCTAGTACAATTACGCGCATTTCCATTCCCTCACGCACACCAGTTTATTTCACTAGTATATTTCTGCTTCAATAGTTTATTTCACTGTTTTTCAGGCTATAATCTAGGTAAATTTATGTTTTTCTCGCGAGAATTTTAAAAAAAGAGGAAATATCTATGCGCCCCTTAGATCGTATAGATCGCATGATTCTGGATATTTTGCAGCGTGAAGGACGAATTGCGATTAGTGAATTGGCATCAAGAGTCAACCTCTCTACCACCCCTTGTTCAGAGCGTGTAAAGCGCCTTGAGCGCGATGGTATTATCATGGGTTATTACGCACGGCTAAACCCAGCCTACGTTGACCGTAACCTGCTTGTCTTTTTAGAAATTAAGTTATCTGCCAAATCTGGCGATGTATTTGATCAGGTGGCTAGAGACTTAGTTGAGATTCCTGAAGTACTCGAATGTCACCTTATTTCAGGTGAATTTGACTACCTTGTAAAAGCGCGTTTAAAAGAAATGAGTGCATACCGCCGCTTGTTAGGAGATCTATTAAAGAAACTCCCAGCTTCGGCATCTTCACACAGTTATGTGGTCATGGAAGAAGTGAAAGAAACTCTATATCTCGATGTGAGCAAGTAAAGCGAGCATTATTGAACTCGCTTTACTCACCTTTTGGAAATTAGAAATATTTTAAAATCGAAATATGCTTGTTTTGGTGTTTAAATTTCGAGAACCATTTAACCGCTGGATAGAGTGCAAAAGACAATACAATCGTGATTAACCACAGCATCCACACATGATTGACCGACAAATAGTTTCCGTAGTTAGCTCCCCACACACTGAGTGCCAACACATACATCAGTTTCAACACATATAAGTGCAGTAAATAAAAGAACATCGGCACCGAACCAAACACGACCAATGGTTTTAGAAATGAATATTGCTGCATACGTTCAAAAGCAACGAGCACAAGCAAGCCAATTCCAACATTTAGCAAAATAAACAATAAAGACGGTGGATACTTGGTGAGGTTAAAAAAGCTCATAAGACTCAGTTGTAATGACTCAAAATGTTGCCACGGCTGGTCGCCATAGACATTGATAAAACGCAGTAAAACAAATAACCCGATACTTACTAAACCAAGGCTGAGTAAAGCGCGGCTTCTTCGCTTTGCTGAATATTTTGAACTAAAGAACTGACCTAAAACGTAGCCTAATAAAATCACACCAATCCAAGGTAAAACCGGATAACTTGTACGAAGCTTGATGCCTGCAATCTCAATCCAACCACGTTCGTGTAAAACGAACCATATATTCTGTAGGATGCCTTGTGAGAAATGCACAGAATCTAATAAGTTGTGCCCAAAAATAATCATCAACGCTACACCTGCAAGAACAGGCAAAGGCAAACTTACACAACAAGCTAGCACCACCATGCTAATACCAATCGCCCAAATCACTTGTAAATAAATGACTTCGGGTGGGAAAGTTGCCGTCCATGCAAAGTTCACAAGGGTAAGCTCTAACACAATTAAAAATAAGCCACGCTTTAATAAAAAAGCACGTGTTTGCTGTAAATCTTGTTTTTTTGACTGAAATAAAAATGCAGAAATACCAGTTAAAAGTACAAAAACCGGAGCACAAATATGGGCCAATAATCGACTGCCAAATAAAGCCGGTTCTGTTACTGTTACGTCCATTGGGTCGGTAACCTGTTTATGTAAATAGAAAGTTTCTCTTACATGGTCGAGCAACATAATGATGATCACCAAACCACGCAATGCATCAATCGACTGTAAACGTTCAATATTCTTTTCTAAAGACATAGCAGTAATCAACAAAATAATGTAACGTTATACCATTACATTTAATTCCTTTTGTCTTTTTATGGCTGATTATTTATGCGACACAAATTAGGATTATTGTCTTCGTTAGGTCTATCATTTATATCGACACTCACTTGGGGAGAGGAAACGTCAACGGTACTTGAGACCATACGTGTTCAGGCCGAAAGTACTCGAGAAGATGTGAGCCAAAATAGCTCGGCAACTAAATTTACTCACGATGTTTTAGATGTCCCTTTTAACCGTGCTTATCTTTCTAAACAAATAATGGAACAGCAAGACGTGCAACGGATTGATGACGCATTAACTTTAGTCAGTGGGGTTTTTCATCAAAATAGCTTTGGTGGTGGTTTTTGGGATAACTACTCATTTCGTGGCTTTAGTACCGACCCCAATTTAGGTGCGGCTATGATCCGTAACGGTTTGAGTGTTAACCGAGGAATTAGCGCTCCAAAAGATGTAGTAAATATTGAATCTTTAGAATTTTTAAAAGGACCAATCGCGGCGCTATATGGTCGCGGCGAAACAGGAGGTTTACTCAACCTCAACAGTAAAAAACCACAGTGGGAAAGCGAAAGTGAACTTAACCTACGTGCCAATACCCAAGAACAATATCGCATAAGTCTGGAGCATACTGCCCCTATTAACGATGAACTGGCCTATCGTTTAGCAGTGGCTCACGAAGATAATCAAAGCTTTCGTGATCATGTCAGCAGTGAACGCTGGTTCTTTTCACCGCAGCTCACATGGAAAATTTCAGACCAAACGCAACTCGACTTTGACAGTGAATTTACAGAACATAAAGGAACCTTTGACCGTGGTGTCAGCACAGTCAATCATCAGTTTGTGATGGACCCGAAAACCTTTACAGGTGAGCCTGACGATGGCAACCTGAAGATAAAAGATTACTTTTACCAATTACGTCTGAGTCACGAGTTTAACCCTGATTGGAAACTAAACAGTGCGGTCAGTTATAAAGATGCACAAATGGTCGGCTTTGCAGCCGAACCTCGTCGTATGCAAGCCGATGGCCGCACTCTAGAGCGCCAACGTCGCTATCGTGATTATACAAGTGAAGATGTACTGGCTCAGACAGAGTTACTTGGCAAGATTGATACTTCGTGGGCTCGCCATGAAATTTTACTTTCAACCGAGCTTGGTCAACTCGACTATAAGCAAAACCAGCTTCGTCGCAATCACAGCACAAGCTCAACAAACACAATTGATATCTACCAACCTGAATACGGCAAATATTTACCGAATCTCACTCCGTTTACCGACACCAAAGAGCGCCAGCGTTATTTCGCACTTAATGTACAAGATCAGATCTTTTTCAATGACCAGTGGAGCGTGTTACTTGGTAATCGTTTTGATCAGGTCGAACAAGACTTTAAAAATCATATAAAACAGACCGAAGACAACCAGACACTTCACCAGAATAGTCCCCGTTTCGGAGTAAATTTTAAAGCCTCTGACCAATGGGCGTTTTATACAAACTATGGCCGCTCATTTGCCATGAATAGTGGTATGAACCGAAATGGACAAACCTTCGCTCCTGAAAAAGGCGAAAGCTATGAGGTCGGTACCAAATATAAAATAAACGACCAAAGTGTGTTGAGTCTCGCTCTGTTTAAAATGAAAAAACAGAATGTGCTAACGACAGACCCGATCGACAAAGACTTTCAAACCGCAGCTGGTGAAGTGAGCAGTAAAGGAGTTGAATTTGACTTAAATAGCCAAATCACTGACCGCTGGTTCATTAATGCCAACTATAGTTATACCGATGCTCAAATTGAAAAAGACCAAGACCTCGCGAAGGGTGCACGTCTGAGCAATGTTCCAAAACACCAAGGCTCCGTAAGCACCAATTATGAGTTTCTCCAAGACGGCGCAAGAAAAGCAGGTGTAGGTGCCAATCTCACTTATGTGGGTGAGCGTAGCGGCCATAACCTTGATAATGGCTTTAATTTACCAAGTTATACGCTGGTCAATTTAAATGGCTACTATGCACCATCTGACCGTTTACGCTATCAGCTGAATGTAAATAACCTATTTGATAAGACCTACTATGTCTCAAGCTATAGCGATTTATGGGTTCAACCTGGTGAACCATTGAACGCCTCAGTTTCGGCACAGTGGAAGTTTTAATTTATCTATAAAATAAAAAAGCCCGAATAGTTTCGGGCTTTTCACTAAAACATACCATTTTCATTAACAAGTGGATCAGGCTGTATTTGCCCAATATCCCAAAACTCCGCAATTTTTTCATTTTCAAAACGGCATATATGAACCACAGCTAAAATTGTTAGCTTGTTATTCATTTGCATTTCCAGTTTCGAATGTACTGCAACTAAAGCGCCATCTTCAATGACATGCTGAACTTCAAGAACTTTGTTTGGAGTTTCAATTGCACTTTCACGCATCCCTTCCTTTAAAGAAATCTTATCACCAGCATAATAAGGATTGTGATGCTTAAAGTTTGGAGCGGTATAATTGCCATAGGCTTCATCGACCTCGCCAGCAGCAGCAAGCTCTAAAAAACGTACCGCAATTTCTTTTTGAGATAAGCTCATTGTAGAACCTCCCGGCTATATTTAGGCTTTATTGTAAAATGTCATCTTCTTCTTCGTCGAAGACATAAGCCATGCAGCCCCACCCATCATATTCGCCGTTAAATTGCTCAGCGATTGTCGAAAACCACTGCTCCAGATCAACAATATCTGAATACTCTGGTTCCATCGTAACAAAGATGGTAATGATCCATTCATTCGGTTCAACGGAATCATCTTGGAAAAGAGAAATTTTTTGCTCTTGATAGAGTAAATGCATCGCGCATTGCTCTGCATTTTGTTGATCTTGAAATGCAATTGAAAATTCAATTTCATGAAGCTCGGTTAAATCATCCCCGTCTTCAACCATTTGCCAAAGTACATTGCCGTTATCATCATCTGGAAATTGTTCGTAATCGCGGTTCATTAGATTGTCCTTGTTGTTGCTCTATTTGTATTATTCGGCATTAAGAATAACCGACTTTTATTGCAGTTTGGATATGTATTCAGTTGCGAATTGCATCAAATTTTAATTTTTTAAAAAGGCACTTGTGACTCAATCACCACGTCTGTTCCCTTCAAAGGATGTTGAAAAGCGAGATATGCAGCGTGTAAAGCCATACGATTCAAATGAAACCGTTTAGGTTCAGGATGATATAACTTGTCCCCCATAATCGGATGCCCAATATGCATCATATGTACACGTAACTGGTGTGAACGCCCTGTCACAGGCTCAAGTAACACTCGACTTTGATCTGTTGTTGCATCATAAACCAATGGTTGAAACAAGGTTTTAGCATGTTTACCTAATTCAAAATGTACAATTTGTCTTGGGCGATTTTCCCAGTCAGTAATGAGTGGAACTTCAACACTGCCCTCTTGTTTTACTTGGCCTTGCACCAAAGCAATATAATGTTTTTTGACTGTTCTGGCCTGAAACATTTTACTTACCGCAACTTCTGCATCGCGATGCTTGGCAAACATAAGTAAACCTGAGGTTGCCATATCTAAACGGTGCGTAACCTTTGCTAAAGGGAACTTTTCTAGCACCCTTAAATACGCACTGTCATGATGTTCAGGTAACCGACCCATGACCGACAACAAACCCGCAGGTTTATCAACCACAATTAAATCGTCATCTTCAAATAAAATTGAAAGCGGATCTTGTGGCGGAGCGTAAACAAAGTTGTCGTTTAAAGGCATGGTCGTAGAAGCAGCAATGGAGCATGGCGGCAAATCATAAAGAAATTTCAGACCTACCGCAAAATAATCTAAAGCACTCCACTTATGTTCCACGTGAAACTCGGAAAATCTTTATCGTTTTTTATTCATTTCAGCTAAAAGATCGAGCTGAATTTCTTGAATATGCGCAAGCCTTTCCCACTGATGTGATAAAAGATGGTCCATTTTTTCATGTAAATGATGAATCTCAAGCTCGGCTTTTAAATTAATTTGATAGTCATGTTGGGAACGCAAACGGTCTTTTGCTTCTTGACGGTTTTGACTCATCATAATAATAGGTGCCTGAATTGCAGCTAAACATGACAACACTAAATTCAGCAAAATAAAAGGATAAGGGTCGACAGGACGGACCACCATCACAACCGTATTTAAAACAATCCACCCCGTTAAAAATAAAGCAAAACAAATGAGAAAAGCCCAGCTACTACCAAATGACGCGATTTTATCTGCCAGTTTTTCTCCAAACGTCCAGTTTTGATCAAAATCTGACTCTGTATTTCGGC
>NZ_JAWVAV010000047.1:0-23513 GCF_033599315.1 Acinetobacter sp. OYA S30 | reverse complement strand
TAGTTTTACTTTAAAGCTAGTTCAACCGATTGTGATTGGGGAACAAGCCGCTTTACTAGACCACTATGAAGTTTCAAAAGATGAAGGTAAAACTTGGCAGGAGACGACATTAAATCAAAAAGATTTAGCTGATGGTATTTACCAATATAAAGCTGTAGTGACAGACCTCGCAGGCAATATCTCAGAATCTGCTATACAAAAAGTTGTTGTAGATAATTCCTTAAATGTTGAATCAACCACAGTGATTGTAAAGCCGATTACTGAAGACAATACAATAAGTCTAGTTGAAAAAGATCAAGTTATTTCTATAAGACTTGAAATAGCTAATTTACCCACAGATTTAAATAGCTCACTGACATCAGTAAATACGACATTAGACAATGTTACTTATAACTTTCATTTTGATGAAGTCACGCAAGAATGGGTTACCGAAATTCCAGCAGAGTTTCTTTGGTCAGTAGAGCCGCAAACCAATATATCAATTGATATTAGTCTTACTGATCAAGCTGGCAATACAGCCATTATCACACATACCCAAAATTATAATGTGGATCATACTCCGAATTCACCAACCCTAGATTCACTAACTTTCAACAATATAGATGGAGCTATCATTTCAGGTAGTGCATATAAAGGAAGTAAGGTCGATATCTACAATAAAAATGGTGATTGGCTTGCAAGTACAATAACTAATGAAGAAGGCAAATTTACTTTACAAGATCTTTCAATTAACTCAAATCAAGAAGTTTACGCAGTCGCTACTTATAGTGGTTATAGCAGTGAAAATTCATCAATTGGGCTAGTTACTGAAGTTCCAGCTATTAGTATTACACGAATTAGTCCAGAAGGCGTGATTAGTGGTTATGCGACTGAAGGTAGTCATTTTATTGTAAAAGATCAGAATGGAAATATTCTACAAGAATTTAATTCTAATGTATTTGATAGCTCTGGTATTACACCATTTAGTGTAATGGCATTAGGTGAAGTCAGACCATTTACTTTGTCTCTCGACCAACCTTTGGAGGAAGGCACCCAAATTATTATTTCTACAGATAAAGATAATATTTCAGGCCATCCACAATATATTACTGCAGACTATACTCCAGCAGTATTTTTAGAAACTCCACATTTTGATATTAGTGGTGAAACTTTATCAGTACATGTTAATGAACCTAACAGCTTTATTCGTGCATTTTCTGGAGAAGGCAATTTAATTGCTACAGGTTTTACCGATGAGCAAGGCTTTGCAAATTTACAAGTGTTCCAATTTTTAAAAGAAGGCGAAACGGTTACTGTACAAGTATTAGATAAAAATCAAAATACGAGTGAAACCCTAATCGAGGTTCCAAACTTTGCTTATATTCCACATGTTGAACGTATTACACAAGAAGGCTTAATTTCTGGAGTTGCTGAAGATAATAGTACGGTAATTGTACGTGATACTGATGGCAATGAATTAGGAAAGGTTACATTAGGTGATGATAATAGTTGGAGTGACTTTAGTCATTTTAGCTTGAGTGTAAACCGCCCTTTAATTGATGGAGAGAAAATTTCCGTTCAAATTATTGATAATAAAGGGTTAATGAGTCCTGAGCAAAATATCATCGTAGATCTGACTCCTCCACCTGCTCCAACGGAGTTAAATTTCAATGATGCTGGTGATTTAGTTTATGGTCATGCAGAACCTTTCTCTGAAATTTTAGTTAAAGATGGGCAAGGAAATATTCTTAATAAATGGTTTTGGAATAACTGGACCGATGAGAGTGGAAGTTTCTCAATAGAACTAGGTACATTTTTAACCAATGCTGAGACAGTTTATGTCACGGCTACAGATGTAAATGGAAACGTAAGTTTAGCAGCTCAGATACAAGCACCTAACTATGCTTTTGCCCCCCATGTAGATAGCTTTACTTCGGATGGCGTAATAAGTGGGCAAGCTGAAAATAATAGTACTCTCGTTGTTAAAGACGCCAAAGGTGACGTTGTAGCCGAAATTAAAGTCGGTGAAGATAACGGTTGGAATGGATCAAGTTACTTTAAGCTCCAGCTTGACCGTCCTCTTGTTGATGGTGAGCAGTTCTTCTTATCAATTAAGGATGCTCGTGGGCAAGTAAGCACCGATACTGTAATTACCGCTGATAGGGTTGCTCCTACACCAGCCAGCAATTTAGTTTTCTCAGAAGATGGTTCATATCTTACAGGTGTAGCAGAACTGAATACTACGATTCAGGTTTTTGATCATAATGGTCAGCTAGTGAATATATGGAATAACACCATTAACTCTGACGGTACATTTACTATTTACTTAGGTAGTAACAATTTACATGGAGAAGCATTCACAGTCACTGTTAAAGACCAAGCCGGAAATGTGAGTGAGGCTATTTCAATAAACGCGCCACTTGACGATATTGCACCGAATCCAATTAAAAATATTTTACTTGATGCAAATGGCCAAAACTTTACAGCACAAGCGGAAGCAAATAGTCAGATCGAAGTTTTTGATTCATTGGGTAATCAGACAGGTTGGGGTTCTACAGATAGTGCAGGTAATGCTTCTGGTTCTTTCAATCAAACTTATTTACACGGTGAGGAACTCACTTTTGTTGTTATAGATCGAGCAGGTAATCGCAGTATCGAATTTAAGCAAAATGCTTTAATTGATACCATTGCACCAAATCCGATTGAAAATATCATCTTCAACGAAAATGGCCAAAGTTTTACAGCTCAGGCAGAAGCCGGAAGTTCTATTGATGTATTAGATCAGACTGGAAATAAGATTGGTTTTGGTTACACCGATAGCTCAGGTAATGTATCTGGTTATTTTCAACAAGTTTACTTACACGGTGAGGAACTTACTTTTGTCGTGATCGATCGAGCAGGTAACCGCGGTGCAGAGGTCAAGCAGAGTGCTTTGAATGATGACGTCGCACCAAATCCGATTGAAAATATTGTATTAGATCTCAATGGCCAGAACTTTACAGCTCAGGCAGAAGCAAATAGCCAAATTGAAATCAAAAATAATAACGGTGACGTCGTAGGTTATGGATCAGCAGATAGTGCAGGTAATGTTTCAGGATATTTGTATCAAGTGCATTTACATGGCGAAGAGCTCACTTTTATTGTAGTTGACCGAGCGCGTAACCGTAGTACAGAGGTTAAGCAGAATGCCTTGATTGATGATATTGCGCCAAATCCGATTGAAAATATTATATTAGATATCAATGGTCAAAACTTTACAGCGCAAGCAGAAGCAAATACTCAAATTGAAGTTAAAAATGCTGTTGGTGAGATTGTAGGTTCAGGTTATGTGGATGGCGCTGGTAACGTGTCAGGTTATTTATATCAAGTCTATTTACATGGAGAAGAGCTCAGTTTTGTTGTCGTTGACCGAGCGGGTAACCGCAGTACAGAGGTCAAGCAGAATGCCTTGATTGATGATATCGCACCAAATCCGATTGAGAATATTTTACTTGATGCGAACGGACAGAACTTTACAGCTCAGGCAGAAGCAAACACTCAAATTGAAGTCAAAAATACTGCTGGTGAAGTCATAGGATCTGGTTCAACCGATAGCATGGGTAATGTTTCTGGTTACTTCTATCAGGTCTATTTACATGGTGAAGAACTCACTTTTGTTGTAGTTGATCGAGCGGGTAACCGCAGTACAGAGGTCAAGCAGAATGCCTTGATTGATGACATTGCTCCGAATGCGATTGAAAACATTATCTTTAATGAAAATGGTCAAAACTTTACAGCGCAAGCAGAAGCAAATAGCAAAGTTGAAGTTAAAAATGCTGCGGGTGAGGTTGTAGGTACTGGTTATGTAGATAGTGCTGGTAACGTCTTGGGTTACTTGAATCAAGTTTATTTAAAAGGTGAGGAACTCACTTTTGTTGTGATTGATCAAGCCGGTAATCGCAGCGTTGAAGTAAAACAAACAGCCTTTCTTGATAATACAGCACCAGAAAATGCGACTAATTTAGTATTTAGCGAAGATGGTTCATATCTAACTGGTATGGCTGAGCCAAATGCTACGATTCAAATATTTGATCAGAATGGTCAATTATTAAATCTTTGGAATAATAATGTTAATTGGGATGGAACATTTAGCGTCTCATTAGATACTAATTACTTGCATGGCGAAGAATTTAAGGTGGTTGTAGTAGATCGGGCTGGTAATTTGAGTAGCGGGGTTACTGTAAAAGCGCCACTTGATGATACTGCTCCTGTAGCTGCAAGTAATCTGGTCTTTAGTGAAGATGGTTCATCCCTTTCGGGTGTAGCAGAGCCAAATACCTTCATTCAGATTTTTGATCAAAATGGTCAACAGGTGAATACGTGGAATCAGAGTGTAAATGCTGATGGTACATTCACTATTTCTTTCGGAACTTACAATTTACATGGTGAAGAGTTCACAGTCACTGTTAAAGACCGAGCTGGAAATGTGAGTGAAGCTGTTTCAGTTAAGGCGCCGCTTGATGATATTGCCCCAAATCCGATTAAAAATATTGTATTTGATGCAAATGGCCAAAGCTTTACGGCACAAGCAGAAGCAAATAGTCAGATTGAAATTTTTGACTCATTTGGTAGTCAGATAGGTTGGGGCTCTACCGATAGCACTGGTAATGTGACGGGTTACTTCTATCAAGTGTATTTACATGGAGAAGAATTAACGTTCGTTGTTATAGACCGAGTAGGTAACCGTAGTGATGAAATGAAGTTAAATGCTTTGATGGATACCATTGCACCAAAGCCGATTGAAAACATCATCTTTAATGAAAATGGGCAAAATTTTACAGCACAAGCAGAAGCCAATAGTTTTATTAGTGTCAAAAATGCTGCGGGTGAGTTTGTTGGCTATGGTTATGTCGATAGTACTGGTAATGTGTCCGGTCACTTCAATCAGGTTTACTTAAAAGGTGAGGAACTCACTTTTATTGTTATAGATAAAGCAGGTAATCAAAGTATTGAATATAAGCAAAATGCTTTAACTGATGATATTGCACCAAATCCGATTGAAAACATCGTCTTAAATAAAAATGGACAAAACTTTACAGCGCAAGCGGAAGCCGATAGCCAAATCGAAGTTAAAAATACTGCGGGTGAGGTCGTAGGTTCTGGTTATGTAGATAGTATTGGTAATGTGTCAGGTTCTTTTAATCAAGTCTATTTACATGGAGAAGAGCTTACTTTTGTTGTAGTTGACCGAGCAGGTAACCGTAGTACAGAGGTCAAGCAGAATGCTTTGATTGATGATATCGCACCTAATCAAATTGAGAATATTGTTTTTGATGTAAATGGTCAGTACTTTACGGGGCATGCTGAAGCAGATACTCGAATTGAAGTACTAGATCAATTTGGCAATCGCGCTGGTTGGGGATATGTTGATAGCCAAGGTAACGTGATAGGTTATTTCAATCAGGTTTATTTACATGGAGAGGAATTAACTTTCATCGTTGTAGATATAGCTGGTAACCGAAGTGTTGAAGTGAAGCAAAATGCTTTAATTGATAATGTCGCACCGCCAGCAGCAGCAAATATTACATTAACCTCAGACGGATTGCTTTTTGGTGAGGCGGAGCCAAACTCAACTGTTGAAATTATTGATCAATATGGTGCAGTTATCACAACAACTTATGTTTGGTACGATGGCACATTTAATCAATGGATTAATCTGAGTCAATACCAGACACAAAATTTAAGTATTGTTGTCAAAGATCAAGCAGGTAACCGCAGTGAAGTTGTACATGAATTAGTACCAGTATTTACCAACTCACCAATTGCTGCAACAGAGCTAAAACTGGATATAGATGGTCATATTCTGACAGGTAAGGCGACAGTAGGAATGTCGGTTGTTGTTACATCTACTGATGGTCAGACCATTAACGGAGGGTGGAATAATGCTGTGAATGAAGATGGTAGTTTTGCTATTCAGTTAAATGATTACTATCTACAGGGACAGACATTACAAGTTCGAGTTTATGATCAGAATACGAATCAATATAGCCTAATCTCTGAAATTATTGCGCCTTTAGACAATATTGCTCCAGTAATTAATGAAGTGGTAATTAACAATGATGGTTATGGTATTACTGGGCAAACTGATTCAAAAGCAATCATTCAGGTAATGGATGAGGATGGAGATTTTAGAGCAGAATTTCAATCGGATGAAGCGGGATATTTCAATGCTAGTATTTATCCACCACTATTACGTGGAGAGCAGTTATTTATCACGGCAACAGATTTAGCCAAAAATATAAGTACGCCATTTAATATTACTTTTAATGCAGATATTAATGCACCACCTTCAGCAAATCATGTTGTGATATCTGAAAATGGTTTCTTTATTGAGGGAACTGCTTTACCAAATAGTGTGGTGCGTATTTATGATGTGTATAGTAATTATATTGGCGGTGGTTTTGTAGACGAAACAGAGCATTTTAATATCCAGTTATATTCACCTCAGGCGAATGGGCAAACTTTACGCGTTGTTGTGGAGCAAAATGGCTATCAAAGCGCTTACACCGAAATTACCGCACCTATAGACACTGTCGCACCAAATGCAGCAACTCAGCTTGTCTTAGAAGATGGAAATGTACTTTCAGGACAAGCGGAAGCATATTCAACAGTTAATATTTTTGATGCTAATAATAATTTAGTTGGTCAGACTACTGTCGGAAGTGAAGGTAGTTTCTTAACACAATTATGGTCACAATATTGGCATGGAGAAACATTGACGGTAAAAGTAGTTGATGCCAATCAAAATGAGAGTGTGCGTACAACGATTGTTGCTATAAATGATACAACAGCACCGAAAGTGGTCACCCAGCTTGCCATAAATGAATGGGGTAATTGGCTGGTAGGACATGCCGAAAGCAATGCTACTCTTGAAATTACATATTATTTTGCTGATCAAGAACCTTCCGTAACGAGTACTACGGTCATGGCAGATGGAACTTTCTCTACTTATCTGTATGGGACTGCAACGTCATTTGACCTTACTGTTATTGATCGTGCAGGAAATCGTAGTGAAACTATCAACAAAGCGATTAATGATTTACCTACAATCACTGTTGATCAGTTTAAAGGTGATGCTACGGATAATACGTATATAATTGATCATATAAGTGATTTTGTTCAAGAATATACTGTTGAGCCGTATGCAATATATGAAGAAATTTGGATTGATAATAGCTATATGTATCCAGAATGGATTAATGAAGGGCATTATGAACAGGAATGGCTTGTTAGTGGATATTATGAACAAAAATTGATAACAAATGCATTTTATGAAACACAATGGATTCCAAATGTGCATGAAGTTGTACTAAATATTTATCAAACTCAATATGGAATGGCTTATATAGATAATGGCACCCCAGAGAGTGAATACAGTCAATATGTACAGCAATATTATGATGCTGTAACAGGTCAATGGCAGGTAGGCTACGAACTCACTTATGTACGGTCACAAATGGGTTGGGTTGATACGGGGCATTATGAAGATGTTTGGGTTGAAACTAGCTATTATGAAGATGTCTATATTGATACGAGTCATTATGAAGATATCTATGTTGATACAAGTCATTATGAAGATGTTTGGGTGGAAAGTGGCTATTGGGAGAGTCAGCTTGTTGAATCTGGTTCCAGAGATGTCGATTCTGGTGGACATGATAAAATAATTAGTTCTGTCAGTTTTAGTTTAGTAGGGAATTCTCAATGGGTGTTCAATAATGAAACAAGTGGATCAATATTAATTGAAAGCGGGCGTTATGTAGAAGACTTGGAACTGGTTGGTTCTGCTCATCTCAATGCAACAGGTAATGCTTTAGATAATCTTTTAACAGGTAACTCTGGTAATAACATTTTGAATGGGCGTGAAGGTAACGATACCTATATCACTAATGAAGGTACTGATACCATTCTGTTCCAATTGCTAAATAGCCAAGATGCGACTGGCGGGAATGGACATGACACGGTGTTAGATTTTACTTTAGGTGATATAAGAACTAACCTTCAAGCTGACAAAATCGATTTAAGTGAACTATTAATTGACTATTCTAAAGATGTAAGCGCATTAGCTAAATTTATTACTGTAGAGCAAGATGCTGGGAACACGACTATTAGTCTTGACCGAGATGGCGAAGGTACAATGTTTAATAGTGTGTCACTGTTAACTCTAAATCAAGTAAATACAACATTAGACGAATTACTAAACAACCAGCAAATTATTGTTTAGTATGAATATTTAACTTTAGGAAAGAGGCTATGAAAATAGCCTCTTTTATTTTGTGCTTTAAATTTAATAAAAACTCTTCACAACCTGTTAAAAAATGACCAAAAAAATAGAATTTTTTTTCATTTTCCCCTTGAAGCCATTTTTTTCATCCCCACAAAAGTGACATCTAAATATTTTGTTATTGCTCTGGATTAAAGCAATAACGATTAATCAAAAAGACTAAGTCTGATGGAGTTAATTATGAGCAACATTCGTCCATTACATGATCGCGTTGTGATTCGTCGCGTAGAAGAAGAAACCAAAACTGCTGGCGGTATTTTATTGCCAGGTTCTGCTGCTGAAAAACCATCTCAAGGTGAAGTAATTGCAGTAGGCAATGGTCAAATCACTGATAACGGCGTACGTGCTTTGGATGTTAAAGTTGGTGACAAGGTGTTATTTGGTACTTATGCAGGTACAACAGTTAAAGTAAATGGTGAAGAACTCTTAATCATGAAAGAGTCAGACATCTTAGCTGTATTAGAAGGCTAATCGATCCATAACTCAATTCATTATCAGATTCAGTATTTAAAAAGATTCGGAGTTTAATATGTCAGCTAAAGACGTAAAATTTGGTGATTCAGCTCGCTCAAAAATGATTGCAGGGGTAAACGTACTTGCAGATGCGGTTAAAGTGACTTTAGGTCCTAAAGGTCGTAATGTTGTGATCGACCGCTCTTTCGGTGCGCCGCACATTACTAAAGACGGTGTAACTGTTGCAAAAGAAATTTCATTAAAAGACAAGTTTGAAAACATGGGTGCTCAACTTGTTCGTGAAGTTTCAAGCAAAACTAACGACATCGCAGGTGACGGTACAACAACTGCAACTGTACTTGCTCAAGCAATTTTAAATGAAGGTATCAAATCAGTAACTGCTGGTATGAACCCAATGGATTTAAAACGCGGTATCGACATTGCAGTAAAAACTGTAGTTGAAAATATCCGTTCTATTGCTAAACCAGCTGATGATTTCAAAGCAATTGAACAAGTAGGTTCAATCTCTGCTAACTCTGATACTACTGTTGGTAAACTTATTGCTCAAGCAATGGAAAAAGTAGGTAAAGAAGGCGTAATCACTGTAGAAGAAGGTTCTGGCTTCGAAGACGCATTAGACGTTGTAGAAGGTATGCAGTTTGACCGTGGTTATATCTCTCCGTACTTTGCAAACAAACAAGATACTTTAACTGCTGAACTTGAAAATCCGTTCATTCTTCTTGTTGATAAAAAAATCAGCAACATTCGTGAATTGATTTCTGTTTTAGAAGCAGTTGCTAAAACTGGTAAACCACTTCTTATCATCGCTGAAGATGTTGAAGGTGAAGCGCTTGCAACTCTTGTTGTAAACAACATGCGCGGTATCATCAAAGTATGTGCTGTTAAAGCTCCTGGTTTCGGTGACCGTCGTAAAGCAATGCTTCAAGATATCGCGATCTTGACTGGCGCAACAGTTATTTCTGAAGAAGTTGGTATGTCTTTAGAACAAGCAACTCTTCAAGATTTAGGTACAGCGCACAAAATCACTGTTTCTAAAGAAAACACAGTTATTGTTGACGGTGCTGGTGATGCTGCTGCTATCGCTGAGCGTGTTCAACAAATCCGTGCTCAAATCGAAGAATCTACTTCAGAATATGACCGTGAAAAATTACAAGAACGTGTTGCTAAGTTAGCAGGCGGTGTTGCTGTAATTAAAATCGGTGCAGCAACTGAAGTTGAAATGAAAGAGAAGAAAGATCGCGTAGACGACGCACTTCACGCAACTCGTGCAGCAGTTGAGGAAGGTGTTGTTGCTGGTGGTGGTGTTGCGCTTGTTCGCGCTGTAAATGCTCTTGAAGGCTTAAAAGGCGCTAACGAAGATCAAACAGCTGGTATCAACATTTTACGCCGTGCGATCGAAGCTCCACTTCGTCAAATCGTTGCGAATGCTGGTGATGAGCCATCTGTAGTTATCAACGCTGTTAAGAATGGTGAGGGTAACTTCGGTTACAACGCTGCAACTGGCGAATATGGTGATATGTTAGAAATGGGTATCCTTGACCCAGCTAAAGTAACTCGTTCTGCACTTGAGCACGCTGCTTCTGTTGCTGGCTTAATGTTAACTACAGAATGTATGATTACTGACATTCCTGAAGACAAACCAGCTGTTCCAGATATGGGCGGTATGGGTGGTATGGGCGGAATGATGTAATAACGCATCAACGCTTTAACCCAAAAAAAAATCCCTGCATTCGCAGGGATTTTTTTATTTTTCCAGTAATTTTAAGAATAAGTTAAGTTCAGAACCCTAAAATTAAAACAGGAACAGCAGCTAGAAGTTCCTCTTTTGTTACAACCATGCTTATCTATTTATAAGCATGGTTTTTTTTATCCAAATAAAATAATAAGCCAAGTGGCAACAATAATAGAAAGTGCAACAAACTGAGCGGCACTACCCATATCTTTCGCATTTTTGGAAAGTTGGTGTTTCTCGAGTGAAACTCGGTCAACCACTGCTTCAATGGCAGAGTTGAAGAGCTCAACAATGATGGCAAATAAACAGACAATGATCATCAGGGCATGTTCGCCGCGAGTTACATCCAGGAAAAAGCTGACAGGGATGAGTACAAGATTAATTAAAACAATTTGCCGAAATGCAGCTTCATTTTGATAAGCAGCTTTAAATCCTGAAATTGAATAACTGGTAGCGTTCAAGATGCGCTTTAGGCCACTTTTACCTTTATAGGGAGAATAACTATCCATTCACTTATATTTTTGACACTTTTCATGCATTATATAGTGCAGCCCTTAAAAAAATATTAAATCTTTTTTAAAGATTTTGACTTTATAACTCCATAGAGAAGAAGAGATGAAAAAACTATTTGTAGCCTTAGGACTTATCATGGGTAGCTTGCATATAAGCTATGCAGAACCAGCTTCAGCTCAACAAGTACCCGGATATTACCATCATCAATTTGGTAATTATCGGATAACTTCCTTGCTCGATGGCACTATTTATCTAGATCCGAAATTGTTTAAAAATTTAAGTCCGGCTGAAAAAACTAAAATTTTAACGAAATATGCTGCTGTAAATGAGAAGGGGATTCAGACTTCAGTAAATGCCTTTTTAGTTGATGATGGTAAAAGTTTGACGCTGGTTGACAGTGGAGCTGCGAGTTGTTTTGGCCCACAGTTGGGTTCAATTGCTAAAAATCTTGAATTAGCGGGCTATCAACTTGCCAATGTGAAAACTGTTTTATTGACCCACTTACATCCAGACCATGTGTGCGGTATTGCTCAAAATGGAAAAGCGGTATTTCCTAATGCAACCATCTATGCTCATGAGCGTGAAGCAGATTATTGGTTAAATCCAGCAAATGAAAAAACTGTACCAGCGGATAAAAAAGAAAATTATTTAGGTACTGTTAAAAACGTAAAAGCTGCACTTGCACCTTATCAAGCAAAAAAAGCATTCAAAACCTTTAAAGATGGTGATGTTATTCAAGGTTTTGAAGTAATCAATACACAAGGGCACACACCGGGACATCATAGCTTCCGTTTGAAGAGTAAAGGGCAACAAATTGTCTTTGTTGGTGATATTGTCCACTCACATTCTTTACAGTTTGATGCTCCAAAAACTGGGGTAGATTTTGATGTAAATTCAGAGCAGGCAATTAATACTCGTTTAAAAATGTTTGCTGAAATTTCAAATAAGCAACAATGGGTAGCTGCTCCACATTTACCGTTCCCAGGAATTGGTCATGTGTATAAAGTGAATGCTGAGCAGTATCAGTGGATTCCTTTATATTTTAATAACAGTCTTGATAAATAAAAAAACAGGGCATTCATTGCCCTGTTTTTTTATGAAGATTGAGTTATTTTGCAGCTTTTTCAAAATTAGTGACAGCTTCGCGACCGAGTGCTGGGTCATCGGTAAAGACGCCATCAACACCTGCCTTGAAATAGGCTTCAAACTCTTTTAACGCACCAGTTGGACAACGTTCAGCAGGTTTATCTGGGCTGCACTTTAACGGCGCTGGTAGGAAGTTGTTTTCTGGTCGGAAAGTATAAGGATGTACTTTTAAACCAGCCGTATGTGCATCAGAAATAAACGTACTAGTTTTATAAGAGCCATCATTATTAAAGGTCAGTATGTAACCTTTACTTGGTCCTACACCATTTGCATATTTGGCAACATCTTTTAACCCTTGTGCTGTGGCTAAATCAGCATAAGTTTTAGTGTCACCAGACTCTACGAAGTCTGCTGGTCGAGATGTTTTTGAGTCGTATAGCTGAATAATTTGTGCGTGTTTAAGCGTCTTATGAAGGTCAAGCTCCCTTTTTAAATCTTTTAGATTCTGAACTTCAAAAGACTGTAAATAGACAGGTGCAATATCACGTGTATATTTATATTTGGCTAAGGTTTTTAGAAGAGTATCTTCCATTGCCAGATTTTGATTTTTAAAATAAGTCGGATGTTTCGTCTCAATATATAAGCCTATAATTTTCCCCGTCTTTTTATAGTTAGCTTCGGCAAGCTCAATGATTTGTTCTAGAGTCGGGACAGGGTAAAGGTCATTATAAGCTGTGTTGGCTGGTCGAAACTCAGGAATACGTTCACGCGCTTTAAGTTGCTGTAATTCACTTAAAGTAAAGTCTTCCGTGAACCAACCGGTTAAGTCGACGCCATCAATATTTTTTGTTTTTTTACGGTCTGCAAACTGACTTAAAGTGCTTACATTGGTTGTTCCACCAATCTCATTTTCATGGCGGGCAACCAATACGCCATCTTTTGTAGAGACTAGATCCGGTTCAATGAAATCTGCGCCGTCATCAATCGCTTTTTGATATGAAGCTAAAGTATGTTCAGGACGTAAAGCGCTAGCGCCGCGGTGTCCTACTACTAGAATTTTAGGAAGTTGATATTCTGGCGTGGTTGGCGTCGTTTCAGTTTTATCGTCATCATTACAACCAACCAAGCTAATTAAACTTAAGCATAAAAGTGCTTTTCTAAACATAATGCTACTCATATTGTTTTAGTTGAAACGACTCAAGTTTCAGGGCCTTGTTTGACATGATCATGAAGAATTCATGAATTTTAAGTGACACTCGTTAACTGGTTTTTTATTGGTTTGTTGGAAATATTCAATCACGCTTTGTTTTTGTCTTAATTACATTTATTGTTTAATTCTACTTGTCTTTTTTATACCGCTCGTTGATCATCACAAGGTCTCGAAGCGGCATTTACTTCTGTTAATTAACGACATCATACCGAGCAGCCATGCTATCTAAATTTTTTATTCAACGCCCCATTTTTGCCAATGTATTGGCGATCATTGTTATGGCTTTCGGTATTTTTTCGGTCATGAATTTGCCTGTAGAACGGTATCCAGACATTGCTCCACCTAAAATTACTGTGTCGGCCAACTATAGTGGTGCAGATGCACAAACGGTTGAGCAAAGTGTTACTCAAATTTTAGAACAGCAAATACAAGGGATTGATCACTTACTCTATTTTAGTTCATCAAGTGACTCATCTGGACGTAGTCGAATTACCATAAGTTTTGATAACGGAACAAATCCGGATACTGCTCAGGTCCAAGTACAAAATAGTATTAGTGGCGTAATACGTCGCTTACCGGATGAAGTTCAACGCCAAGGTGTTACGGTAAGTAAGTCACTGGGTGACACTTTTATGGTAATTGGCTTATATGACTCGACTGGTAAAACAGGAAACATTGAGCTATCGGACTATTTAACTACGCATGTGGTAGATAACCTGAACCGTATTGAAGGGGTGGGCGAAACTGATGTATTTGGTTCACAATATGCCATGCGTATCTGGTTAAATCCGGATAAATTAAAACAATATAATTTAATGCCAAGTGATGTAGCGAATGCAATCACCGCACAAAATACTCAGGTCGCCGCAGGGGCAATTGGTGACTTACCCGTAATTGACGGTCAATATTTAAATACAAAAGTCACAGCAGGTTCTCGTTTAAAAACAGTTGAGGATTTTAAAAATATTGTCGTGAAGTCGAATAAAACGGCGAGTTATGTGTATTTAAAAGATATTGCCAGAGTTGAGCTAGGTGCAGAAAACTATCAGTCTTTTAACACTATTAATGGCTATCCTGCCGCAGGTTTGGGTATTTCTTTATCTTCGGGTGCAAATGCAATTCAGACCTCTAAGCTCATCCACCAAACTCTAGATCAGCTTACAACGAAACTACCAGCGGGTTATAAAATCGTTTATCCGCGAGATAATACGCCCTTTGTTCAAGAGTCAATTAAGGAAGTAGTAAAGACTCTGGTAGAGGCGATTATTCTGGTTATTTTGGTCATGTTCCTGTTCTTACAAAGCTGGCGTGCTACGCTCATTCCGAGTATTACCGTTCCAGTTGTGATTTTAGGAACTTTCGCTGTCTTATATGTGCTTGGTTTTAGTATTAACACCTTAACGTTATTTGCGCTGGTACTCGCGATTGGTTTGCTAGTCGATGATGCAATCGTGGTCGTCGAAAATGTTGAGCGGCTCATGCATGAACAGCACTTATCTCCTAAAGAAGCTGCAATTGAGTCGATGGGGGAAATTAGTGGTGCCTTAGTCGGAATTACGTTGGTTTTAACTGCTGTTTTTATTCCAATGTCCTTTTTAGGCGGTTCAATTGGGGTGATTTACCGTCAGTTTTCTATTACTTTAGTTGCCGCTATGGCGTTGTCGCTTATTGTTGCGCTCATTTTAACACCGGCTTTATGTGCATTAATTTTAAAACCAAACCCTCAACCTCAGCGTTGGGCCGTATGGTTTAACCAAAAGATTGAGCAACTTAAAAATCAATATATCAAGCTTGTTCAGACGAGTATTCATTACAGTAAATCAGTTATTGTGATTTTTGTGGCTTTAATTGCCGTTTTTACGCTGTTCTATAACGGTTTAAAAAGCGGTTTTATTCCTAAAGAAGACCAAGGAATTTTAAGTGTTCAAATTAAGCTCGTAGACAGCGCACCAATTTCTCAAAGCCAGAAAATTGGTGAGCAAGTCCGCCAATATTTCTTAACTCAAGAAGATAAAAATGTAGATTTGGTTTTAATCCGCTATGGACGAAATTATTCGGGCACAGGACAAAACTTGGCACAAGGGTTTATTGCTTTAAAACCATGGGATGTCCGAACAGGAAAAGAAAACTCGGCTGAGGCTATACAAAAGCGTGCCATGAAATACTTTAGTCATTTTAATAATGCACAGATTAATGTGACTTTACCTGCCTCAGTTAATGGCTTAGGTCAAACAGATGGTCTGGATTTATGGATTCAGGATTTGAATGGGCAAGGGCAAGATTTTCTAGATAGTGCCTTCCGTCAATTGCAGGCTCAAAGTAAAAATTATTCAACTTTCGAAAACTTTGATAAGCAGTCAACCAATAGTAAGGCAAATCTTAATATTAAGATTGACCAGAAACAGGCACTAGCAAATGGACTACAGCTATCGGCAATTAATAATACTTTGTCGAGCGCATGGGGCGGAACTTATGTAAATGACTTTATTGATCGGGGACGTATTAAACGTGTCATGATTCAAGGTGATGCCGAGTTTAGATCTAAACCGGAAGATTTATATAACTGGTCTGTACGTAATGACCAAAATGAAATGGTTCCCTTTAGTTCATTTGCCAACTTTAGCTGGGGCGGGGCGCCGGAAATTGTAAAACGCTATATGGGATATAGTGCTTTACAACTACAAGCAGATGTTGCGAGTGGCAGCAGTTCTGGCCAAGCGATGAAAGATGTAGAACAACTTGTTAACCAACAAAAAGATATTGGTTTAGCGTGGACAGGTTTATCTTTTGAAGAACAGAAGTCGACTAATCAGGCTGTGTGGTTATATTTAATTTCGGCTGGATTTATTTTCTTATGTTTAGCTGCTTTATATGAAAGCTTAAGTATTCCTGCTGCCGTGATGACATCTATTCCGCTTGGTGTAGGAGGAAGTGTGATTTTCTCTTATATTTTTGGTTTGCCAAATGACGTGTATTTCCAAATTGCGCTATTAACGACTATTGGTTTGTCATGTAAAAACGCCATTTTAATTGTTGAGTTCGCGGCCTTAGCGCAAGAAAAAGGTAAGAATGCCATTCAGGCAGCCTTAGAAGGTGCGAGCTTACGATTAAGACCGATTCTAATGACCTCTTTAGCCTTTGGTGCAGGCGTAATTCCACTTGTGTTTGCTCAAGGTGCTGGTGCGGTTAGTCGTCAAGAAATCGGTATTAGTATTTTAGGTGGCGTGATGTTTGGTACTGTGCTGGTTCTGTTTTTTATTCCGGTCATGTACGTGTTATTACGTTCACTGTTTAAATCGAAAGCTTCAACCTAAAAGTAAACAATTTAAAAACGGGCATCAAATCAAGTATATTAAGATTAACTTTTCTTCTTATATTTGATTTTGATGCCTCAAGAAAAAAAATTAACACAGCAGCAGGTTATCGCCCTAGAACGGGATCTTGCCAAGTTCGCAACCATGATGGATAGTGCGGTCCGTATTCCTTTTACAAAGCAGGGTATTGGCGCTGATGCTGCCTTAAGTACTATTCCAATTGCCGGTGATGTCGCTGGGTTCGCACTGACGTGTTATGCCATTTATAAGGCTAAACAAATAGGTGTGCCTCAGCATAAGCTCACTCCAGTGATCAAACTTGCTGTAGTCGATGCCGTAGTCGGTTTTGTTCCAGTTGCAGGGACTATTTTCGATATTTTTATACGACCAAGTCGAAAAGCATTAGATGTGGTGCATACGCATATTCGTGAAGAATATGCGATCCAAAGTGATATTCATGTCGTTCATCCGTATTTACATGAAAAGCTCGAAAAGAAGCAACAACAGTCGGCCTTCTGGCGTAACCCTGTTGTGAGTTGGTTATGGTTGCACATACCCGATTTATTAGGTGCGTTTGTACTGCTATTAATTGGCTTAGCTTTGTGGTGGGGTGCAAGTTACCTTTGGGGACTTTATCAAACCATGTAATCAAAAAATAAAGCCTCCATTTGGAGGCTTTATTTTTACATTAAACGTTTTATGGGCAATCTAATTGGTGTAGAGCTGCCACACGTTGTTCAATTGTAGGGTGAGTTTGGAACAATGCAGCTAAACTAAAGCCTTGTTCTTTACCTTCCGCAATTGCGAATGCTTTCATTTCTTTTGGCATTTGGTCAGGTAACTCTGTTTCAGCTTGCAAACGTAATAAAGCAGAAATCATCGCTTGTTTACCAGCTAAACGTGCACCGGCTTCATCTGCACGGTATTCACGGTAACGAGAGAACCACATCACAATGGCAGAGGCAAGAATACCGAACACGATATCTAGAACCATTGTAATGATGAAATAACCCATACCAGGGGCTTCATTGTCTTGACGACCAAAGACATTACGGTCAATAAAGTCACCTACTACACGAGCAAAGAACATAACGAAGGCGTTTACTACACCTTGAATGAGTGCGAGTGTAACCATGTCACCATTTGCAACGTGGCCGATCTCGTGCGCGAGTACAGCACGTAGCTCATCTTTGTTCATACGCTCAAGTAGACCGCTTGAAACGGCAACTAAGGCATCATTTTTATTCCAGCCTGTTGCAAAGGCATTAGACTGATATGAAGGGAAGATACCAACTTCTGGCATATTAATACCAGCACGTTGAGAAAGTTCAGCGACTGTTTGCAATAACCAGCTTTCAGCTTGGTTACGAGGAGCATTTGGGTCAATCAGTTCTGTACCAGTAGTTTTCTTAGCCATCCATTTGGACATAAATAGAGAGACTAAAGAGCCCACCATACCGAACACAAAACAGATGACTAAAAGGTTGCCTAGATTTAAGCCACCCGCGCCATGGTAACTACCGACACCGAAGAGTGACAAAATAATGCCAGCTACAACCAGTACCGCGAGGTTGGTAAGCAAAAACAAACCAATCCGCATCATTGAGAAAATCCTCTTATAAATAAAATATTATCTGATTTATAAATTATAAATCACACAGCTAATATGCGGCGCTTAGGGGAAAAATTCAAGAAAAAAATAAGGAATCAATACATTCTTTGCGATCTAAGAATGTATTTAAATTAAACAAGTTATTAGAAAGCCCCTCTGAACACGACAGTGGGGGTAATAGATCATTACAATTTTTTGACAATAGGGTCCGCTAAATAAATAACCGTAAGGTATGAGGCTTTTAAAGCTTACTCAATCCGGATATGTGCAATAGCAGTTGCATTATTGGTGACATAAGTTCCCGTAGGTGCATCTGTATATGTACCATCTGGCAATGTAACGATTTGGCGCGAAGAAGAATACTTAATAGGCTGAGCAGAGACTTGCGTCGAAGTACTGTGCGGTATGGCTGGCTGGTTTATCGCTTGGGCAGAAATACTCGAATTGCTAAAAGAAGAAAGGCCTACACCAGAAGAATATAAGTTTTGGTAGCGGCTTGTGACTCGGCGAACATAATCTTGGGTTTCACGGAATGGGGGAATACCGCCATATTTATCGACGTTTCCTTCTCCTGCATTATAAGCGGCAAGCGCCATTTGCGTATTACCGTTAAAACGTTTGAGCAACCAACTTAAATATTTAGCACCAGCGAAGATGTTTTGCTGAGGATCATAAGCGTTAGATACGTTAAAACGACGAGCAGTAGCCGGCATAAGCTGCATTAAACCTTGGGCACCAACCGGAGAGCGGGCATTTACGTTAAAGCCAGACTCGGTATGCATAACGGCTTTGATTAATCCTTCCGAAACGCCGTGCTGTTGTGCTGCCTGCTTAATAATATGATCAAAAGCATTTTTGTTTTTGCTATAGCTTGGTAGAACCGAAGCTTCTGAAGTCCCCCAGTTGCTATAACTATGAATATTACTATCTGGGTAGTAGGTGACTTTTACTTTTTTGAGTGAATGGTCATAACTTTTACGGTTTGTCAGTAAAGTACTGCCGTTTTTGTCTTGGTAAATGTACATCTGACCTGCTGAAGTCGGCGTTATACCTACCGAAAAAGTGGTCATCCCCAGTAAACAAGAAAAAAGATATTGAACCGAATTTTTCATTTTATGTTATTCACAATTTTAGGGTCTCAAAACTTGTCAAAGAGTTTATCAAAAAATATTACTTAAAGAAGTTTTGTGTAATTTTTTTTATTTTGACTCTTTGAAAAAATCAAGCAGTTTTGCTCGAATGATCATCAAAAAAAATTAAAAAAAATTTTTTAAAATGATTCTATTGACTTGAATAACTATTTGAAAAATAAGGGTAAAAATCATTGGTTAAAAAATGATCAATTTAAATAAAACCCTTAACAGAAGGTCAAAACAGTTTGTCAAGTATTAAGAAATCCACAATTTTATCCACAGGTTTTGTGGAAAACTGTGGAAAAGTCCAAAAAGTAAGCATTTTGCGTAAAAAAATGAACTCATCGGTCAAAATGGCGCACTGCTTTTGCATCATGCCTGAGCATTATGACGACTTCAAGAATTGAAACTATTCTTTTGATGCGATTCTCATCCGAATCATATAAAATTGCGCGGTATTTTTATTTATGGGTATATCTCGTCTATGTACGCGCCAGTTGAGTCCAACGAAGGATTTAATTTTAAGCCTGAACTTCCAACAAGCTCGGCCTATTATCGTTTGCTTAAGAAGCTTCGCCGTCAAGTTGGACATGCCATCCGTGACTTCAATATGATTGAAGATGGTGACAAGGTCATGGTGTGTGTGTCTGGTGGTAAAGACAGTTATACCTTGCTCGACATTTTATTGCAGTTCAAACGTATTGCACCAATCAATTTTGATATTGTTGCGGTTAACCTTGACCAAAAGCAGCCTGGTTTCCCTGAAGATGTCTTACCACGTTATATGGAAGAAAATAACATTCCGTATTACATTTTGGAAAAAGACACTTACAGCATTACCAAACGTTTAACTCCTGAAGGTAAAACGTACTGTGCTGTGTGTTCACGTTTACGCCGTGGTTCGCTTTATGGCTTTGCTCAAGAAATTGGTGCAACCAAAGTTGCGCTAGGGCATCACCGTGATGACATCATTGCTACTTTCTTCTTGAACTTATTCCATGGCGGTAGCTTAAAGGCAATGCCACCTAAGCTTTTATCGTCAGATAAGAAAAATATTTTGATTCGTCCTTTGGCTTATGTTGAAGAAAAGGACATTATCAAATATGCAGAGTTACGTAAGTTCCCGATTATTCCGTGTAACCTTTGTGGTTCACAAGAGAACTTGCAACGTGCCATGATCAATGAAATGCTTCGTGAATGGGACAAACAGTATCCAAAACGTTTACACAGCATTTTTGGTGCGTTACAGAACGTTTCACCTTCACAACTTGCTGACCGTGATTTGTTCGATTTCGAAGTTCTTGACTCGCAGCGCGAATTAGACTTTAAAGATCCGGAAGAGCTGAAAAAACGTTTAGATGTAGTGAACTTAAGCTTTGCTGCTGAATAAAACGAATTAATAAGTCAATTGAAGGCACTTTATAAACAAGTGTCTTTAATGTATCAAAATACTAAAAAATGAATGTTCCGTACAAAAAGTCATAGCTCAACCTTAAAATTACATGCTATAACAACGCTCAAGCAGAAGTGCTTCACACGATGTTGTCTGGATAGGCAACACTAGAGAAATTGAACAAATAAATTTGAGGAAGAATCATGCCTGCATTTTTAACTGATGATTGGTTTGCGACTGTCGAAAAATTAACTGCTGAAGCAGGTGATCTTAATTTGCCACCAGCTCTTGCGAATTTGGCAATTAATTTAGTAGTTACAGATGCTTCTGGAAATACCGAATTAGCGTTAGATGGGGGTAAAATCCAAAAAGGTTTGTCTTCAAATGCCAAAACTACATTAAACATGGATGCTGAAACTTTACGTAAAGTATTCCTTGAGTTTGATATGGCAGCTGCTATGCAGGCATTCATGACTGGTAAAATAAAAGTTCAAGGCGATATGTCTCAGTTAATGGCTTTACAAACAGCTAAACCAAGCCAAGAACAAAAAGATTTGTTCAAAAAAGTATTAGAGCAAACCGCTTAAACTGAAAAAGAATTCATATAAAAAGCTTACCCCGAGAGGTAAGCTTTTTATTTATACAAACAATGAATTTATCAACTTTTAGATGATAAAAACTAGATATTAATTCGCGTTTGTGCCGTTTTAATGTGCTCAAGATAAGCACGTATACGAGTCACATACTGAACCGCTTGTTTGTATCGACCATTGCGAGTTTTGTTACTCTGCAAATAATTATAGAGATTAACCCATTGGTTCGGGTCTTTCCCTTGGGCTTGCAAGCGCTTTTGAATCTGGTTCACTGCACCCGGTCCCATATTGTAAGCCACAAGCGCATACCAGTTGCGATCTGGGAAAGGAATATCATCATACTCACTTAACATGAGATCATAATATTTCGCACCGCCCTGAATACTCTGTGCTGGATCGTTACGGTTACTCACACCCATTGCCCGAGCTGTACTATTGGTTAACATCATTAACCCACGTACACCTGTTGGTGAAACAGACTCCGGTTTTAGGTACGATTCTTGATAACCAATCGCTGCAAGCAAATGCCAGTCTAAATCATACTGAGCAGCGCTTTGTTTAAAGCTTGCTTTGTAAATCGGTATACGTGCACTTAAGTCACGTTGAATCGTAGACCAAGCTTCTGGTTTTACAACATTACGGTTATAAAAAGAAGCAAGTTGCTGAGTTAGGCCATTTTGTTTGCTTTGACAAACAAAACCGCTTGCTGTTTGTGTAAGCGGGTCATCTGCTTGTTTAAACACCCAGCTTAGATTCGGATTTAATCCATTTTTTTGCAAATTTACGATATCACCACAACTTGCAGAAAAAGACATTAATCCTTTGTTCTCGATTGAACTTAAGCTTGCGGTTGTCATGGCAAGATTTGCTTTACCTTGCTGAACCCACTTAAGCGCCGTGGCATTGTCTGTCACGATTTTGAAGTCCAACTTTACATTTAAGCTTTGTGCATAGTTACGCGCTAAGTCATAACCGAAGCCGTGTAAAAACTGGTCTTCTTTAAAAACAGTCGTTGGGCTTTCTACAGCAACCACTGTTAATGTGTTTGTGTTAACTACAGTATTGTACTGTAGGGTTTTTCCTGCATTGATACTATGAAAGGGAAAAAACATAGTGCTGAGCGCAAGAACTTTCAATGGGAGAGAAGAAAATAAAGAGCTAAGGCCAAGCCTCGACCCAGAACTTGAATTACTGTGCATGTTGTCTCCGCTACAGGTAATTTATGCCCTAAAAGTCAGACAAAAAGCTGCCATAACTTCTAAAAGTTGATAAATTCAATAAGGGGTGGGCAGTCATGACGTCATTCAAAATGACATGAAATGAAAAAAGCAAACTGTGTAGAAAATCTACATAGTTTTTGAGTGGGTTAAAAAATACTCAACATTTAAGATGCGCGCATCATAATATTGAAAAAAAGTATTGTCAAATTTTGTACAATTAAATATCCGATATATCATCATAACAACATGAATTTATTAAGGAAGAAAATTTATACACTTCTGATGTGAGAAAATAGGGTATAAAATGCTACATCTTGTAACCCTTATGTTGTTAATCAGTGGTTTTTAATCATGAAATCTAACTTAATCACTCGGTCAGGCCATGACAAATTAGTTGCTGAATTAAAACAACTTTGGCATGAAGAAAGACCAGAAATTACGAAAAAAGTAAATTGGGCTGCAAGCCTCGGTGACCGTAGTGAGAATGCAGATTATCAATATAACAAGCAGCTCCTTAGAAAAATTGATCGACGAGTACGCTACTTAGGAAAGCGTTTAGAAGAGTTAAAAATTGTTGATTACTCACCTGAGCAAGAAGGCAAAGTTTACTTTGGTGCTTGGGTCGACATTGAAAATGAAGAAGGGGAGCAAAAAACCTTACGAATTGTCGGGGTAGATGAAATTTATGATCACCATCCTCAGCATATTTCCATTGAGTCACCTATGGCACGTGCACTATTGAGTAAAGAAGTCGATGATGAAGTAGAAGTACACACACCTTTGGGCAAAAAGCTGTGGTATATCAATGCAATTCGCTATGAAAAACCTAAAAATGATGAAATTTAGATAGATTTGTTTTTATTTTGAGCGTTTGAATTAAAAATTAAATAAAAGATTTGCCAACTTGCATTTTTGTTTATATTATAGCGCTCGT
>NZ_JAWVAV010000046.1:0-25231 GCF_033599315.1 Acinetobacter sp. OYA S30 | reverse complement strand
ATTCCCTTTGCAACCCCTTTTTCTAGCATTTCATATCAAGCGGTCGTTTTTTACCCAAAAATGATAAAAATATTCATTTTTTATATAAACACGGTTGTAAAAGCAGCAATTTATCGAGCATTTTTTCGTTTTGATTCTTTTCTTGCCATCTTAAAGGTCGACAATCAATGTATTCACAATATCCACCTTCTCCTTGAAGACATTGATCATTCCAACTTAATTGATAACGAAAACTTCCTATGTATCCAGCAGCTAACCCAAATTTGTAATCACCACGACTTTCACCATAGAGTTCAAAAATAACTTTTCCATTTTTTTTACATTGCCAAGAAAACTCTCGTGGTAAATACATTTCTCGCCCATGCGGTGTTTCAACTTTTGGATAAACCCGGTGGATGTGGAAATTAACATCTTCGGTAAACGTGACGGGCTGCTTTCCTAGTTCTTGAATATCTAAACGTGAAAATAGAATGATATTCCACTGATTTCTTATTTGAGAAAGTGTAACTTGAGTTGTTTCATTCAAATTAATAATTTGGCAGGTATAAAAACATAAAGATAAAAAAGGTAAATGTAAGGCCCGAGCATGTTTAAAACGGCCTAATCCATTGACCTCATATTTCTGTCCTTTATATAAAATCTCACCTTCACAGTGGCACAAAATAAACCAATAGTCAGATATTCCCCACTGCAATGCTGATGAATTCGAAATATCGGAAGGAGTTTGAACGATTAAATCACAACTCATTTCAGAATCGATTCGTCTAAGCTGAACTCTTGGGATTTGCCACTCAATAAGATCAGTTTTATCGAATTGATACCGACTAGGATTAAGCTGACATTGGCGTCGAATGGAATAAGTTTTTAAGTGCCCTACACTATGTAAGCTATTGCTAACCAGTACGGTTGCTGTATCAACTGCAGAAGTCACAATACTATTTGCATTATAGCAAAGAGGGATTCTAGGCTGACCGATTAGACTAATGTAATTAAAGTAACGAAGTGGTGCAGGCAGGTTAGGGAGAATTAAACCTTGATAGACAACTTTAAAAAAACCTCTAGCGGGCTGATAGACAACTCCCCCATTTGAGTTGAGGCTCAGTTGCTGTAATTGATTTTTTTCACTTATCAACTTAGGCATACCGAACCTCATCTAATTTTATGTTTTGATGGTCTCGTTATTTTTTTTAGCTAAAAGTGTGGTAACAAAACCTGATAGAGCATAGATGATTGATACAATCAAAATACCCATTGGAATATTATAAGTGATTGCTGCAAAAATCAGTACTACTGGCAACATAACTACAAAAGGAACACGCTTACGATCCATTTGCTTAAATGAATAATATTTAATATTAGAAATCATAAGTAGTCCTACAACCACCATGATGACCGCGTTAATGGTTTGAATAGCAATATCGCGTAAATCAAAAATGAACGGATAATCACGAGCTACCCATACGAGTGAAATAATGATAATCGCGGCGAGTGGACTAGCAATACCAATAAAATAGCGCTTATCAACCACTCCAATCTGAACATTAAATCGTGCTAAACGGAACGCGGCACAAGCGGTATAAACAAAACAGCATGCCAAACCGATACGGCCTAAGTCATGTAGACTCCAGCTATACATTAGCATTGCTGGCGCTACACCAAATGCCAACAAATCTGATAAAGAGTCATATTGCTCACCAAAAGCACTTTGGGCACCAATAGCTCTGGCAACGCGTCCATCTAACCCATCAAATAATGCTGCAAGAAAAATCGCATAAATCGCTTGAGCAAATTCGCCATTCATACTTGCAATAATGGAATAGAAACCAGACAACAAAGCGGCTGTCGTGATTAAGTTAGGCCAAAGGTAAATACCTCTGCGCTTCACTTTTTGTCCTTCCGGATTATCTTCTTCTTCAACCACTTCGAACGTAATCCCATCAAAAGAATGTTCATTATGAGTTAAATCTTGCTCTGGTTTAGGCGCATTTGTCATTATTTTCTATTCCAAACATGTGCATTGATTTAGATTAATTATTACTCACCCACTAACCAGCGTACAGCGGCATGACCACCTGTTTCTTGCATACGTAAGTGAGGGAATAACCATTGTAGGGCTTGATCTGCTTGTTCGGAGAACTGCCAAGGTGGGTTAATTACTAATAATCCACAACCATTCAAACCTACAGGTGTGTCATCTGGCCAAACACAAATTTCACAGATTAATTGACGGCGAATTCCAGTTTTAAACATTTTCTTTTCAAAACGTTCAATCATTGCGCGATCTTTAATTGGATACCAAACCGCGAAGACACCTGTTGGCCATTTTTTATAAGCGCTTTGTAAAAGTTCAACCAATTGCGGGAAATCCTTACGCTCTAATTCGTAAGGCGGATCAATCATCACTAAACCGCGCTTTTCCTTTGGTGGAATTACGGCAAGCAAGCCTTCATATGCATCACGCTCATGCAAGCCCGCACGTTTATCATGAATGTTATGGCGTAATTGCTGAAATACATCACGCTGCATTTCAAATATTGTAGCCTTATCAATTTCACGCATACCTTGCAAAGCAAACCACGGAGAGCCCGGATAACTTCCCTTACCTTCTTGAGCACGTAATTCTTCTACAAGTTTTAGGTATTGCTGGATGGCTTCAGGAGCTTGGCGCTTTTCCATGTCAGAAAGCTGTACAAGACGATGAATACCTGTTAGGAATTCTCCTGACTTTTGTGCAGGTGCCTGAGATAGATCATATTTTCCTGCACCTCCATGCGTATCGATATAACGATAAGGTTTATCTTTAGCATTTAAACGGTTGAGAAGCTGTAGCAAAAGCACATGCTTCATAACATCTGCAAAGTTGCCCGCATGGAAATGGTGACGGTAATTCATGTTGACTTTAATTCCTCAATTCAACGATTAGTTTAACATGAAAAAAATATTCTTTCGTAAGGTTGTGATCATCTAAAATAAGGCTGCTTGATTTTCTTACGATCGATATGAGGTTATATGCACTCTCAACCGCTTCCTGACTGCTGGAATCTGGACCAGATTTTAGATGACTTAAACGCCCATGGTTTCGCAATTGTGAACCAAGCTTATTCTGCTGAATATCATACTCAAGTTGCCAAAGAGTGTAGCCACCACTTTGATGAGTTTCGAGAAGCAGGTATTCAAAATGGTGTGGTGAGTACGATCCGAAGCGATCATATTTTATGGATTAACGAATCTCTTCCTGTTGCTGAGCAGCATGTAGAAACATTATCTTCATTTTGCCAGCATCTAAATCAAGCTTTCTTTTTAGGGATTAAAGAAGTAGAAGCACATTTTGCCTGTTATAACCCGGGTGAATTCTACGCATTACATCGAGATAACCCTCAGCAAAAAAATGATCGTATTATGTCTACCGTTTATTATTTACACCCTGAATGGCAAGATGACTGGGGTGGCCAATTACGCTTACAAGATAAAAACGATATTTGGCACATTATTACACCAGAGCCTAATCGCTTAGTTATATTTCAGAGCAATTTGCTTCATGAAGTTTTAGTTTCTAAACAGCAGCGCCTCTCTATTACTGCTTGGCTTCGTAGCGGAAACTCAATTTGGGTTTAAAAGAAAGCTCTTTAAATTTCTTAAACGGACCCGATATAAAAGATATTGATTAAAAAGGCGAAGGCGTATGTCTATTGAAACAAAAGCGATTGTGTCCAGAATTGGTGAAACAGACCAACTCTATTTAACTGAGAATACGCCCGAGCTTGCTTTGGAGCGTGCAGAATTACGTATGCAGCTCGTTACGTTAAGCCGTGTTCGCCAAGAACAAATTCACTTCTTGCAAGAAGCCATTGTTTTGCTGGAACAAGCTCGTATGGAATATGAAGAGATGCCAATGAGTTTGTATTTAAACCTATCGCTGCATTTAGCTAAAGCTTATATGCTTTATTTTGAGTTAAATAAGGAAAAACGTTTTGCGCTGATTGCTCAGCAAATTTTGAAACCTCTAGCTCATCATCAACATGGCGATATATATTTTTTCTTGGCTTATGCGTCAGCAGCACAGCAAGAGTCTGCACTAACTCGTCATTGGCTCACAAAATATTTATCAACTGCTCAATGTGATCTTGAGTTGCTTCATGAACATCCTATATTCAATCCGGTACGTCATGAAACATGGTATAAAAATTTAATCAAGTTAAGAACTCACTAACTTATGAATAAAAAAGGCCTGTTAACTATAACAGGCCTTTTTCATTTGTTATTTTTTTACACTATCTTCATGTAATTGCTCATTCAGCTCATCAATAACTACAATCCACTCATCATCTTTTTCCCAATGACTTTTTAAAAAATCACTTTGGCCTTGGGACCAGAAAGAGGCCTCATGTAACTTCTGTTCAGCCGGCAATTGATGCGTTCTGATAAAATTTTCAATACTTGCATCATCAGAATCTAAACCCAATTGCTCAAATAAAAGTTGTAATGTCGGTTGTTGTTCAAACATTGTTATTCTCCCATGGCTTCTTTTCAATAATCTAACAACAATAGATGTGAGTTGCATATCTATGCCTATATTTTCTTGTTGTTTTTTGTGTGTTCTTATTAAATTTCACATATAAAAAAGCACCCTACAAGAGAGTGCTTTCCAACTCATCAAACTGATGAATTATTTTACCATGTCAGCAATTGCTGCACGTTCTTCTTCAAGCTCGTTTAGAGTGAAGTTGATACGCTCACGGCTAAATTCATCGATTTCTAAACCTTGAACGATTTTGTATTCACCGTTTTCAGTTGTTACAGGGAAACCGAACATAACGCCTTCAGGAATACCATAAGAACCGTCAGAAGGAACACCCATAGTTACCCACTTGCCGTTCGTACCAAGTGCCCAATCACGCATATGGTCGATTGCAGCGTTAGCAGCAGAAGCAGCAGAAGACAAACCACGCGCTTCGATAATCGCAGCACCACGTTTACCAACAGTTGGAAGGAATACGTCTTTGTTCCAAGCTGGATCGTTGATCTTGTCTTTTAAGCTTTCACCATTTGCAGTTGCAAAACGGTAGTCAGCATACATAGTTGGAGAGTGGTTACCCCAAACTGTTAATTTTTCGATGTCAGCTACAGCAACACCAGCTTTTTGAGCAACTTGAGTCAACGCACGGTTGTGGTCAAGACGCAACATTGCTGTGAAGTTTTTCGCTGGAAGATCTGGAGCAGATTTCATCGCAATGTAAGCATTCGTGTTTGCAGGGTTACCTACAACTAATACTTTAACGTCACGGCTAGCAACTTCGTTTAATGCTTGACCTTGGCCAATGAAGATTTCGCCGTTAACTTTTAACAAGTCAGCACGTTCCATACCAGGACCACGTGGACGAGAACCTACCAATAACGCATAGTCAGCATCTTTAAATGCAACTTTAGGATCATCAGTCCCGATCATGCCAGCCAATAAAGGGAAAGCACAGTCATCAAGTTCCATCATTACGCCTTTAAGCGCTTGTTGTGCTTTTTCAACTGGAACTTCAAGCAATTGTAAAATAACAGGTTGATCTTTACCTAGCATTTCACCGCTTGCGATACGGAATAATAAGCTGTAACCAATTTGACCTGCAGCGCCAGTCACGGCAACACGAACGGGTTGCTTCATGTAATTGTCTCCAATGAGTGTCCTTAATCGGGTTAAGTAGCGATTCTACTTAACCAAATCATCATAAACGGCAAAGATTGTACTCTAAAGAAGTGGCAGATGCATGTAAAAGCGACTCATTTTCACCAAAAGTCTGATAGAAAATACAAATTAACCTTTACAAATAGATTCAATGTATGGTCAGCATTTTTTTATGAAATGGTTATTGCTCTTAATAACTGCCTTTAATGGTAATTTCGCTTGGGCAATTAGAGACAACGTGATTTGAGCATTGCTTATATTGACCATTTACCGTGTAACAAACTTTAACTTCTGTTAGTACGACATCAGAGCGTGATAGCTGACAAGTGAAGCGAATACCATTTTGAGGTAAGCTCGGATTAAGCTTGGTAAATTGTTGACGTAATGTAGATTGTTGCATTTCCACATTAGTAGAGCTGGTTAGATTAGCAGGTATTTTTAAACGTTCAGCAAAGTTAATAATCGTACGGAAATATTGACTTGCATTCATAGGCACACAGCCACCCACACTTCTCCAGAGTTGCACACGAGCATTATTATCTGGCATCACCCGAGCGACCACCTTAGCTTGCAGTGGTGACAGTGTAGCTGAGCTTTGTGTTGAACAGTCAGTTCTGGTGGTTTCAGGCATTAAACCAGTAATCGTAAGCGAATATCCTTCAAGACATTTACGCTGCTTTTGTTTAGAAGGATCTAGCGCACAAACAGCAGGCGTCATCTGTACATGCATAACATAACCTTGCACGTTAACAGGTTCCGCATGTAAAACAGAACTCAACAAACCAACGCTTGCACAGATGATCCACCATGCAAGTTGCGATATTGATTGAAGTCCTAGGTCTCTATATTTCATTTAATTAAAACTTGGTTATGCCAATTAAAAGAATGTTCCATCATTCATCATCTAAAACTAAGGTGATGATCGCGTTGGAATGACTTTCATACGTTGTATTAATGATTGAGCACCTTGACCTAATATCACTCCATAATGCGTCGCATTCGTCATGACATGCTTGACATAATCTCTGGTCTCAAGCAATGGAATGGTTTCTGTATATTGATCAGCCTCAATCGGTTGGTAATCAGGTTGCCAACGTCTTGCCCGATTCGGCCCAGCATTATAACCTGCCGTTGCTAAAACAGGGTTATTACTTAATTGCCCTTGAATCATCGATAAATAAAATGTCCCATAACGAATATTGGTGTTCATTTCACTTAACGCTGCCGGATTATATGTTTCTCCCATCTGGCGAGCAATCAACTTTGCCGTATCTGGCATAATTTGCATAAGTCCACCAGCACCTACATGAGAGCGTGCCGAGGTAACAAATCGGCTTTCTTGACGCATTAAACCATAAGCCCAAGCAGGATCAATTCCAGCATTGTAACTATGGCTTACGACATTGGTCTTATGCGGGGTCACATAACGATACGTATCATTATGTTTATTCGTTGTACGATCTGCCGCATAAATCGCGCGGTCATACCATCCCATATCATGAGCACGTTTTGCCGCCGCTAATAGCAATCCATCATCATGCTGAAGATATGCTTGACGAACAGCCCAGTTCCACTCTCGGTTGGTATAGGTTGGGTTGGCATTAATCCGTCTTAAAGTAAATGCACGATTAAAGTGAATATTTTGATCTAAACGGCGTAAATCACTTGCAGTTGGCTCATCATTATATGGCTGATGATTATATCGTACGCCTAAACGGTCTTTTGCAAGAAGGTTGTGATAATCATCCCCACTTTCAGCTAATTTTTTATAAATACGTTGTGCCGTATTTTTAGAATTACTATCGCCACGTTGCTCTGTCGCACGCGCTAACCAATATTGCCAGCGATCTTCTTGTTTTTGTGAAACCGACATACTATCAATTGCACGAATTAAACTTTCCCAGGCACTAAAACGAATAGCTTGTCGTGCATAAATTTCAGCTTCTTCAGGACTTAACGGATAGCCATAACTTGCATCAAAATATTGAAGGACTTCACGGTTAAAGTTATTTTTCATTACCGTAGTTCCACCAATATAGGCTACGGTTCGATAGAGATACTTTTGCACGCTCTCTGGAGTGCCTTGCGCTACTCGCTGTACATTTGCAAAAGCATTTCCTAAATCATTATTTGCTAATCGGCCTAGTGCAAAAATCAAATAGGCATAATCTACGTCATTGGTTTTTGGTGCTGACCACAAGTAATTCAGTGGATTCGCCTGAATCTGATTAAGCTGAGCCAAAGACAAATTCAAACCCAAAGTCTGTGCTGTAGCAAGCGCCTGTCCAGATAAACCTGCACGTAACTGTACCCACAGGCGCTGCTGCTTGTCTTGTGTACTCATTAATGGGCTAGACAGCATCATACGGCCGAGTCCAATACATGATTCTGGTTGTGACTCAGTGGCTAACCATACATCTTTATATTCAGCAAAAACTAATGCATCACCACTTTTAGCTCTCACCTGCGCTAAAGCACAATTCTCGGCCTGATCAGGATTCGAAACATAAGGCAAGATTGGTTGTGCAGATGCAAAGTCAGCTTGTTTAACTTTTTCTTCGACATAATCCGCGGCCAGCTTTTCTGCCATAGCAGACTGTGGATAGCGCTGTGCGAAGCTTACAATTGATGTCGGAGATTGAAAGCCTAAATTCGTGTTTAATTTCCAATATTCAGGATAGTAGCCCAACACATCATTTTGCATTGCAAGCTGATATTGATCTAACAATGCAGTATTACCACTATTGGCGGCATTTAGTGCATCGTTAAATTGTTCTTCCGCGGCATAAGATAATGAACAACCAAGTAAACACACAGCTCCTAACCAGCTACGATGTGCATATTTATTTTTCATCACACGACTCTTGTTTGATGAGCTCTTTTTACCTGGTCTCATAAATGCGTTAAATCCTGACTATCCACCTTTAGGCATAGTTTAATTATTCTTCATGCTTTCTTTTGTTGTGTTATGTAACTATCTGATTCAACATCATTAAAATTCATGTCATTTGTCTCCATAAATCATGTGTAGCTTATGGGAGTTTATTGTTATCTGTTCTGCTCAAAATACTGCTATAATGATTGGTTTGACCCGTTTTGGGTCATTTTATTATTTAACTAGATCGATCTGTTAGGAGCCTGCATGACGGTTCAAACCTTCATTCCCAATGGTGCCAAAGCTGCCTCAGAAAACACTGTTACCCAGCCAACGCACACCACTGATGTTTCAATAAAAAAACTATATATTGAAACTCAAGGGTGTCAGATGAATGAGTATGACAGTCACCGTATGGCAGACCTTTTGGGGGATTCTCATGGTTATGTGTTAACGAACAACCCTAATGAAGCAGACATTCTGCTCATGAATACTTGCTCTATCCGTGAAAAAGCACAAGAGAAAGTATTTAGTGAATTAGGTCGTTGGCGTAAACTAAAAGAACAAAATCCTGATCTTGTTATTGGCGTGGGTGGATGTGTTGCTTCTCAAGAAGGTGACAATATTCAAAAACGTGCACCTTATGTCGACATGATTTTTGGTCCACAAACCTTACACCGTTTACCGCAAATGCTTGATCAACATCATGCACAAGTGGAAAAGCCGAAAAAAGAAAAAATTAAGCTCGTTGATATTTCATTCCCTGATATTGAAAAATTCGACTTCTTACCTGAACCACGCGTAGAAGGTTTTAAAGCATTCGTTTCTATTATGGAAGGTTGCTCTAAATACTGCTCTTTCTGTGTTGTTCCATACACTCGTGGTGAAGAAGTTTCACGTCCACTTGATGATGTTCTTGCAGAAATCGCAGGCCTTGCTGAAAAAGGTGTCCGTGAAATCAGCTTGCTTGGTCAAAATGTGAACGGATATCGTGGCGAAACATTCGAAGGTGGCATTTGTACCTTCCCTGAATTGTTACGACTCGTTGCAGAAATTCCAGGTATTGGCCGTTTACGTTATACAACTTCACATCCACTTGAGTTCTCTGATGAACTTATTCAGTGTTATGAAGATTTACCTCAAATGGTTTCACACTTACATTTGCCAGTACAAAGTGGATCTAACGATGTACTCAAAGCAATGAAGCGAAATCACACGATTGATGTATACATCGATAAGATTGCCAAGTTACGCAAAATACGCCCTGATATGCATTTATCGAGTGATTTCATCATTGGTTTCCCTGGTGAAACGGATGAAAATTTTGCAGAAACATTGCAATTTATCAAAGATTTAGATTTTGATCATTCTTATAGCTTCGTTTACTCAAAACGCCCAGGTACACCAGCATCTGACTTACCAGATACAACCCCTGAACACGTTAAAAAAGAACGTTTGGCACAAGTTCAACAAGTCATTAAGCAATCTAGTATTGAAAAAACTGACGCAATGCTTGGCAAAATTGAACGTGTACTTATTGAAAAAGTATCTGATCAAGACCCTAATATTTTAGTAGGTACAGCAGACAATACACGTTTAGTGACTTTTGTAGGCGATGCATCGTGGGTTGGTCGTTTTGCAGAGATTGAGATTACTGAAATTAAAACTTTAAATTTAGTTTACGGTGAACTCTTGAATCTTGAGCCTGACGTGGCGTAATGTAGAGGTATTCTAAAGTCTACTGAAAGGTTTTCTCTTGACTGCAGCGATTCGACGTACCGTAACATTTCCTGAAATTTCAATGGAACGTTTAAAGAGCATCTTGGGTGCCTATAATGGGCACCTTAAGCAAATTGAACAGCGTTTAGATGTCAAAATTACTCATCGTGGAGATGTTTTTTACATAGATGGTGAGATAGATGCTGTTGGGAGAGCCGAAGCGTTATTGCAACGACTCTACGAAGAAACAGAGGCGTCCCAACAAATCAGTGCTGACCTGTTACACCTCTTGATTCAATCTTCTCAAACCGAACGTAATTTCGAGTTAGTTGGAGAAGAAATGGATGAGCATAATGCGCCCATGGATGTCTATTTCCAGACTCGAAAAGGTCGCATTAATCCACGTGGTGCCAATCAAAAACGCTATGTACAACGTATTTTACAAAGCGATATTTCTTTTGGTGTAGGCCCTGCTGGTACAGGTAAAACTTATTTAGCAGTTGCTGCCGCAGTGGACATGTTAGAACGTAATGAAATCCAGCGAATTTTACTTGTCCGCCCTGCGGTAGAGGCAGGAGAAAAGCTCGGTTTCTTACCTGGTGATCTAACCCAGAAAATCGACCCATATCTACGTCCTCTTTACGATGCCCTCTACGAAATGCTGGGCTTCGAAAAAGTCGCCAAGTTAATCGAACGTCAAGTGATTGAAGTTGCACCACTTGCTTATATGCGTGGTCGTACTCTTAACCATTCATTTGTGATTTTGGATGAAGCTCAAAACACTACACCAGAACAAATGAAAATGTTCTTGACCCGTTTAGGTTTTGGCTCTCGTGCAGTGATTACAGGTGACATTACCCAAGTAGATTTACCTCGAGGCCAACAATCTGGTTTGGCACACGCTCTTCGCGTACTTGAGAACATTAAAGAAATTCATATTACCCGTTTCCATTCCCGCGATGTAGTACGCCATCAACTTGTTCAAAAAATTGTTGAAGCTTATGAGGGTTGGGATGGTGAACAACAGCGTCTTAATGCTGAAGCACGTGCTGAACGTAAAGCACGCCAAGAAGCATTAATTGCTGAAAACGATACAGCAGCAGACTTGCAACATCAGGATGCTTAAGGATTCATTTTGAAAATCAGTTTAAGTTTACAACAAGACTTTCAATCCCCTGAGTTAGAGCTCAAACGAGCTCAACTCAAAAAAATTATTGAGACAACTTTACGCCACGTTGGCTATAAAGAAGATTGCGAAATTGGTATCGCATGTGTTGATTTGGAAGAAAGCCATCAACTTAACTTGCAATATCGAGAGAAAGATAAGCCAACTAACGTTCTATCTTTTCCAAGTGATATTCCTGAAGAAGTTTTACCAATGCTCGACGCATTACCGTTGGGTGATTTAGTAATTTGTATTCCAGTGGTATTACAAGAGGCTCTGGAACAAAAGAAAACCGCACAAAATCATTTTGCGCATCTTTTAGTTCATGGGGTTCTACATTTACTTGGTTATGACCATGAAACAAGTGATGAGGATGCTGAAGAAATGGAAGGTTTAGAGATCGAAATCTTAGCTAAACTCAATATTGCCAACCCATATCAGGAATAATCAAATTCCCTCATACGATTAAGAACGCAGTCAGCTTCTTAATACATTTTAAAAATGTGGATATCCTAAAAGTTATCCACATTTTTTCATTAATGAACTTCAAATTCAGCTTCAGCTGGATCAAAACGCCATGTACGAATAATACGAAGTTCCGAAATATCTTTCATATTTGCATCAAAACGGCCAAACGGCGCTCCACGCCGTACCGATGCCTTTGCTGCTTCATCTAGAACTGGATGACCTGAGCTTTCAAGCAAACGAATTGCACGAATTCCCCCTTGAGCATTCAAAATTACCATAAGGCGAACTTCACCTTTTAACTGTTGCTGTTTCGCTTCTTCTGGATAATAACGGTTGCCATAAAGCTCTACTTTTTCACGAAATTTATCTAGATAAGCTGCTGACGCATCTTTCTTGGCTTGAATACCATCTACTGTTTTTATCTTTTGTTGGCGACTAAAATCTTGCTGACGTTGTAAATACTGAGCTTCAAGACTCGCTACCATGGCAGCTTTTGCCTGAAACTGACTTTGTAATTGTTCAAGTGCTTTTTTTCTTTGGCTCTCCTCTGCTTGTTTCTGCCAACTCAATACAGTCATGAGTACTTTTTCTTCAAATTTAAGTTCTCTTTGTTGCTGCACTTTTTCTAAAGTTTCTAGCTGAGCTTCTCCTGTTGAAGCATCACTTGGCATAGGCGCTGGAGAGTTACTCGACATCCGATGAGCTTCCCGAAAAGCCCCTGAACCTTGTTGATCAGCTTGGGCTAAAAAGTCTGCATGCTTGATCACATCTTCAGTAGGACGAATCGATATTGCAATTTCTTTAGTCGATTGTTCTGACGGCGCAGGCATCGCAAAATGGATGAGCAACACAAAAATATGCAGTAAGATTGCTAATATTATTGCAGCGATAAAGACTCGGTCTTGCCACCAATAATAAAAAGGCTCTATGGATAGACTTCTTTTTTTCAACATAATCTTAAAAGCATATAGATGCCTTTTCCCCACGGTATTACCGAATAAAACATAAACTGATATTCAAATATGGATAAAAGTGTGATTCACTTCAAATATTGATATTTATCCATTTTCATTTTGTCAAAATGTATCAATTAAATTTGTTACACTGCAATATCAAAACCTGTTTTTTATCATAATAAAGATTGTGTGGATTCTTTAGTAAATCATCTTCTGGAAGTTCTTTTATGCAAACGCTATTTTCCTCATTAGTCAAACGTCTTCATAAAGTCTACCGAAAAGCTGAAGCCTTCATTGAGGAAGAAAGAGATTTTACATTATCGCAAACTTTTCTAAATGCCACCTTAGAACGCTACGTGACTAATAATGTCGAGTTTTTAGATGATCTACATGCAGATCTTTATCATGACTGGTTAAGACTCTATGCCACAATGCATGTTAAAGGTTTAGAGACCACTTTGTCGGTCGACTTAAAACTTATCCAGATGGAATTTAATAAAGAACAACAACTTATTGTTTTTGAGCAAATTAGTAACACGCAAATTGTAGAAGCTAAATATAAAAATTTCTGGCAAAAAATTGCTGTAAAAGCGGCTATTTTTTACTATCACAAAATTCTAAAAAAAGATCCATTAGGCATGATTCTAGAGCGATTTGATGTAGCCCAAGAAAAAGATGACTTGATCTTCTTAGACCTTAACCGTTGGTTTGCTAAAAAGGCCAGTATTATTGAAACTTTAGGCAAGGTTCATATCAACTATGCACGAGTACGTGAAGCAGAATTAGTTGTCTTTGGTAATGTTAATCTCGCTGCTTTACTTTCCCGTGATCAAGATGATGATTCTGAAGATGAACTTGAAGACACTGAAATTACGCCAATACAGCAAAAAGATGTATAACAACAGTATGAACTAAAGAAATTCACTGTTAAAAAACACAAAGAGATTACATATTTAGCATAAATCCTGATTTTTTCTCCATGATCAACAGGCATAATATGCAAAAGTCATAGATGCATCAGCACTGACCTATCAGTCTGTACAAGGATATTTACTTATGGCAACAAAATTTCTGAAATCATTCAGCATCGCAACTGGTATTTCGACAACTTTGCTTATTGCAAGTTTCTCTAGCCATGCACTTGCCATGAGCCCATTTCAGGCAAATTATCAGTTTACCTACAATAATAAAGGTATGGGTTCAGCGACACGTGCATTGAGTCAACAAGGCAATAACTGGACTTATCAATTCACAGCAAAAGCAGGTGGAATCGCTTCTGCAAGTGAAACAAGTAAATTTAGTTTTGCAAACGGTAAAATTGGTTCACAAAGCTTTAGTCGTACCAGTAAAATTTTGATTCATAACAACACAATGAGTATTAATTTTAATCCTGGCAATAAGACTATTAGCACGAAAAAAGACGATAAAGCGCGCTCATTCGCTTGGCAGGCAGGTGTACTTGATGAGCTAAATGCAGAATTACAGATTCGTGAAGATTTAAAAAATGGTTCACTTAAATCGTCTTACCCTCTAGCCGATGCAAAAGAAGTTGAAAATCGTCGTTTTGTTAAACAAGGCAACGAGAAAATTAAAACCTCTTATGGCACATTTGATACCGTGAAAGTTGTTTTACAACATAAGAAACCTGAGCGCAGCACAATTTTCTGGCTAGCTCCGAAATTAGACTACCTTCCAGTCAAGGTTAGTCATATTGATGGCAAAACATCTTATGGTTTGTTATTAACAAGTTATACAGGTAAAACGAATTAAAGCTTGCATTTTTTCGGATGCTTTTTAAAATACGCATTTGCTTTAAAAAGCATCCGTCTAGAGGATTCTCCCGTGCACGCACTAGAACAGAAAATCTTAACAGAAGGTATCGTTCTATCTGATCAAGTGTTGAAAGTCGACGCTTTCTTAAATCACCAAATTGACCCTGTACTCATGCAGCAGATTGGCAAAGAATTTGCCGCTCGCTTTAAAGATGCAGGGATTACCAAGATTATTACCATTGAAGCTTCAGGTATTGCGCCAGCAATCATGGCAGGTTTAGAACTTGGTGTACCTGTGATTTTTGCTCGCAAATATCAATCGCTTACTTTAAAAGACGATTTATACCGCGCTAAAGTGTTTAGTTTCACTAAACAGACAGAAAGTACCATTGCCATTTCAAATAAGCACATCAACTCAAGCGACAAAGCCTTAGTAATTGATGACTTCTTAGCAAATGGTCAAGCTGCGCTTGGTTTGATTGACTTAATTCATCAAGCAAATGCAGAAGTTGTAGGTGTGGGTATTGTGATTGAAAAATCATTCCAACCAGGCCGTGATTTATTACTTGAAAAAGGTTACCGCGTTGAGTCATTAGCGCGCGTTCAATCACTTGCTGATGGCACAGTAACTTTTGTAAAAGAATAAAATGGTTTAAATAAAAAAGAGCGGAAACCCGCTCTTTTTTATTTCCATAAATTTAAGAATGAAGTTTTTTTACGATTTCGCCTAAACGCTTCCCTTGAGCTTCACATAAAATTTTTTCATCTTGGCTTAAACTTTGATCATGTCTTGGACCGCTCACGTGGCTTGCGCCATAGGGAGTCCCACCTGTTTTAGTATTCGACAAAGCCGGAATAGAGTTTGGTAATCCTAAAATCATCATACCGTGATGAAATAATGGAGGTAACATTGTTAATAACGTACTTTCTTGCCCACCATGCATTGAACCAGAAGAAGTAAAAACGCATGCTGGCTTATTATGTAAAGCACCATTTAACCAAAGGCTTGTGGTCTGATCCCAAAAATATTTCATTTCGCTTGCCATATTACCAAAGCGAGTTGGAGACCCTAGCGCTAAGCCAGCACAATTGGCCAGTTCCTCTAAAGTACAATAAATATCACCTTCTTCAGGAATGCTTGGCTCAGCTTCTGTTACCACTGTTGCAATATTAGGTACTGTGCGAATTTTTACATTCATACCTGCCGATTCAACACCATTCGCAATAAGGTGCGCCATTTCTTTAGTTGAACCATATTTACTGTAATAAAGCACAAGAATGTAAGGTTGCATCGGTTTCACGAATTTTGTTAAAAAGAACACTATACGGTATTTTTTGTTTTTTTGGCGTAGCCAATTTTATGAAATTCTAGAGGTGATTGATTTTTAAGGGCACAGTAACAAATATCGGTAAAAGCTTTTTACTACCTTTTGTTACGATGATACATACAGAACTTTCAGAATACTTTTTTATTCTTTAGGTTAAAGTTTACCCACATCAACGATAGTGTTCTCAACCGAATACACTGGTGAATATCAATCACCCACATCATGATTAAAAAAATCGGGATAGATGACGCATGTTAGAACGTTTTTTGAAGAAGCTTCCTTTTTATAACAAGACCTGGTTTCAATTTATTTTATTCGTAATTAAGCGTTTTGAAGCGGATCGTTGCCGTGAACAAGCCGGCTCCCTCACCTATACGACACTTTTTGCCGTTGTACCTATGTTAACGGTATTTTTAGTTATTATTTCTTCAATTAAGGCATTGGAACCTGCCAGACAACAGTTACAGCACTTAATCTACAGTAATTTTTTGCCTAAAAGTACGATTGCTTTTGATAAAGCTCTTAATGCTTTTACCGAAAAGTCCAGTAATTTAACTGTAATTGGTGTGCTATTCCTCTTTGTCACAACAGTTTTAATGCTTACTTCAATTGAAACCGTTTTTAACCGAATATGGCGAGTAAAAGAAACCCGTAGCGGTATTGTAGGCTTTATGCGTTACTGGACCATTATTTCGCTTGGTCCAATTATTTTAGGCAGTGCATTTGTTATTTCATCAACTGTTGCTTCCATGAATTTATTGAGCAATAACTTCACAGGTTATCAACTTGATGGCGCCTTTTTACTCTGGCTTATTTCTTTTGTTCTCACAATTTTAGGTTTTTTTATTTTATATTGGACTATTCCCAACCGCACAGTTCCCCTATATGCAGCAGCAATTGCTGCATGCTTAAGTGCTGCATTATTTGAGACACTCAAAAATTTATTTAGCTTTGTTATGTCAAATTTCACCAGTTATGAAATCATATATGGTGCGTTTGCAGCAGTACCTATTTTCCTATTATGGGTCTTCTTATCTTGGAATATTGTATTGCTTGGTGTCGAGGTAAGTTTTGCTCTTACCGCTTTTCATTCAGGCAAAGAGCAAAAAAGACATCCGGTTTTAATGCTGCTCGATATCTTGGAATTATTCTATAAAAAGCAAAAACTTGGTGAAAGCGTAAGTGATAAAGAAGCATTAGAAATTTTAGGTCGTGGTGAAGTTGGTCGCTGGCCTGCTTATGTTCTCTTACTAGAAGAGCAAAATCTGGTTAAACGTACCGATAAGGATGAATATGTTTTGGTCCGCAATTTATCTCAAGTCGACTTTTGGAGCTTCTTCACTGCACTGCCTTATCCATTACCTTTACGTCAGGATGTATCAAATGTGCATGATGATGACGAATGGATGGAAAAAATTGGCCCAGCTTTAGTAGAGTCTAATGATTATTTAGCTGCAAAGCTCTCTATTCCACTTTCAACAATTTTCGAAGAGAAATAATGCTCAATTAGCATCAGGGCTTAGCTGCTTTTAGCTTTGCCCTGCTTTAGACTCATGATGACAATTCCTGACAACACGAAAATACTTCCAAAAATAAATTTAATTTCTAGTTTTTCCTCTAATAATAAAATACTAAATAACACACCAAATAACGGGGTTAAAAAAGAAAATACCCCTAATCGTGATGCAAGATAATTTCTTAATAACCAAAACCATAATAGTAAACTTGCAAAAGATACGATTAAAGTTTGAAAGCTTAAGCTTAAGATCGTTAAAGTGGTGAAATGAATTGTTGTTTGATTTGTTAAAAAAGCGATTAGTAAGAGTAGAACAAAACAGCCAAATAGTTGATAAAACAATGTTTGAGTTGCCGGCGCTTGAGCTAAAGGAGATAAACGAACAATAATTGTACTGAGTGCCCATGCAAGCCCAGCCATAAGTGCATATAAATCGCCTAACAAAACTTGTGCTAGAGCTGGCGCATTTGTAGCTGTGGTTGTTGGGTAAAATGTAAGAATGATCCCCATAAAAGCCAGAACAATACCACCCCATTGCGCTCGATTCAGACGTTCAGTAGGAAATTTCCAATGAAGCCCTAATGCAACAAAAATTGGAGCGGTATACAGTAAAACTACTGTATGAGAGGTAGAGGTAAACTTTAAGGCTTGGGTGACGAAATAAAATTCTAATGAAAAAAATAAAGCAACAAGAGCGCCAGCTTTGCATTGTCTATAAGAAAATAGATGAATCGAATGATCTCGCCACAATAAAGGTAAAACTAGAACAGCAGATAAGCCGGAACGTAAAGCAATTTGCATAATCGGCGAAATATCTGGTGCTGCTATTTTCAGAACCACCTGTTGCAGCCCTAAGACCATACATAAAAGCACCATTAAAGCCGAAGCTCTGGTATCCAGATTTTTGCGCTCTTCCATTTAGCACCTTTATTTATAGCGAAAAATCTGACTATAGAACTGTCTTATTTAGATGATATAGTGAAAAACAGACAAGACATAAGTAATTTCAGGCAATTTTCAAAGATGAAAAAATCAGCTCAACGTGTGCAGGATTTTCAGGGAATTCCGGCTCATAACGCAATTCCTGATTTGCTTTGGTTCCGTGTTCGTAATGCACCCGCAGAAACGGTTTATCCTCAACATGCGCATGCATGGGGTGAGTTTATTTATGCGTTTAGTGGTGTACTCGAAGTTAATATTGATCAAATTAATTATTTAACCCCGCCACCTTATGGTATTTGGCTTCCTCCTTATACCAAACACAGTGGTATTAACCGCAACGAAGTGACTCATGCAACTTTATATGTTCATGAAAGTCTGTGCCAAAAGTTACCGCAGAAAGCTGGTATATTATTAACTTCCTCACTTGTACCTGCTTTACTCGAACACTTGAGGAAAAACCCACAAGATGAAACCCAAGTCGAATATATACGCCTACTCCAAGTTTTATTAGATCAACTCATACAGGCTGAATTAGTGGGTAGTTATTTACCTACAACAGATCATCCAGCTTTAGCAAAAATTCTAAATGATTTACATCAATGCCCTGCCGATAACAGCACCTTACAAGAATTAGCTGAACGAATAAATATGACTGAAAGAACGTTGGCACGTTACAGTCAAAAAGAGTTGGGAATGTCTTTACATGAATGGAGGCAACGATTAAAAGTAATGAAAGCAATGACCATGCTTAATCAAGGAAAAACCATAGAAAGTATCGCTTTTGATTTGGGCTATGCCAGCGCATCGGCATTTATTTATATGTTTAAACGTTGGATGGGTTTTACCCCAGACCAGTTCCGAAAGCTCTATCAATAAATTAATTTTGAGTATAATAAAAAACCCTATTATCCGTTTAATAATAGGGTTTAAAGTTTAATAACTTAAATAAAATTATGCTTTAACAAATGTTTCCCAAACAAAATCTTGAGTAGCACCTTTCAAAGTCATTTTTAGCTGATCGCCAGCATTTAATGGCCCTACACCTGCGGGTGTACCCGTCATAATGACATCGCCTGGCTCAAGTGAGAACACCTGATTAATATCTACTAAAAGATAAGCAATATTAAACATGAGCAAAGCGGTATTACCGTCTTGACGTAATTCATCATTAATATGGAAATTAAATCTAGTCTCTTCCCAGTTCGTGATTTCACTCACATCTACCCAGTCTGCAAGCACACACGAACCATCAAAAGCCTTTGCTCTTTCCCAAGGTTGGCCTTTATCTTTTAACTCATTTTGTAAGTCACGTAATGTTAAATCCAATCCTAAAGTCACTGCACCAATGGCCTGCAATACTTTTTGCGGATCAGTTTCTCCTTTTAGTGGCTGATCAATGCGTAAAACAAATTCGCATTCGAAATGACAACTACCCCATGCAGGATTCCATGAAATGCCTTCATCTAAACCAATCAAACTACTTGGTGGTTTGATAAATAACACCGGACGTCCTGGCATTGCATTGTTCAGTTCTTTTACATGATCAGCATAACTTCTGCCCACACAAACGATTTTTGAAGGACGTGTTTTCATGAAGCTTCCTTTATTGTTGCGGCTAATAATTCCAATAACTTATTTCTTAAATGTATTTTCAAATATAGTTTGATCTGAAGCCTGTGCAAATGCACGTTTCGGTACAATGATGACCGTTTTATTTTTAAGCTCAAGCATATAAGTCAGCTTGCCTTTAGCAAAAGTCTGCACTTCACTATACTGTACAGCTTGTTTACGCCCAGCAGCATAGAGCTCAAAATAATCTTGATATAAATCGATTCCTTGCTCGCTCTTACCAAATTGATAACGTACAAATTGACGTTTAAACATCATAGGTAAAAGCCAGTAGCGCATTAGACCTTGCATAACCAAGAAGAAAACGCCTAAAGCAACATAGTAGCGGCCAACACCTGAAAAGCCTAAATATAAGCCCCAAATAATAATTGCAATACTAATAACAGGTGTCAAAAACCGTGTGAATTGCTTCTTTCCGAATGTCACCAAGCCAAATCCGTCTTGAGACTCTTCTAAATTTAAATAATAACGTAAAGATAAAGCGCTTTTTTGCTCGGTCATCACAATGTATCAATATTGAATAAATCGAAACTATTAGAGCATATTCATCTACGCTTTAAAATGAATCAAAAGTGATTTTTTATTTTTGCTTTAACTGTAAAGCTTTTATTAGTACAAGCTACTTATGCGTTTCATATATAGAACGTAGATTCATATTTATAAGGCTTATTTCATATTTTTAAATTTATAGAATGCTTCTATTGTCTCTTTTCGTGGAATTCGTCATGTCTTTTTTTGCAAAACTATTTGGCTTCAAACAAAAAACAACAGCTCAAGAAGATGTGGCTTTGAAAGCTGCTCAAGAGCTAGAACCTTCAAATGAAACCTCTTTTATAGAACTTATTAAAAACCGCCGCTCTATTTATGCAATTGGCAATAACTTAAGCCAATCAAATGATGAGATTGAAAAGTTAATTCAAGAAGCAATAAGACACAGCCCTTCAGCTTTTAACTCTCAATCATCTCGCGCTGTGATCTTATTTGGACAATCTCATCATAAATTCTGGAATACAGTTCTAGAAGTTTTAAAAACCATTATCCCAGCTGAAGCGGTATCTGGAACACAACAAAAAATTCAAAGCTTTGCAGCAGGCGCAGGTACAGTTCTGTTTTATGAAGACCAGAGCGTTATTAAAAGCTTACAAGAGCAATTTGAACTTTATGCTGATAATTTTCCGATCTGGTCAGAACATTCAACAGCAATTGCTCAATTTGCAGTTTGGAATGTATTAGCTGAACAAAATATTGGTGCTTCATTGCAACACTACAATCCAATTATTGATGAGAAAATTAATACCTCATTTAATATCCCAGCAGAATGGAAACTAAGAGCTCAGCTAGTTTTTGGTTCTATTGAAGGCGCAGCAGGCGAAAAAGCTTTTATTGATGATGAAAGCCGCTTCAAAACATTCGGCTAATAAATAGGTTCGAATTTAGATTTTTTTAAAGCTGGTTATGACAAGTACCAGCTTTCTTTATTAAAAAATTATAAAAAAACAGGCACAAAAAAACCGCTATATATAGCGGTTAATTCTTCAAGTGGTGCGCTCAGAGAGATTCGAACTCCCGACCCCTTAGTTCGTAGCCAAGTGCTCTATCCAGCTGAGCTATGAGCGCGTACTTGATGGAGGGCATTATACGCAGTTTTTTCATTTTAGAAAGACATTTTTCATCTTTTTGTCATCAAGCGTCTAGTTCTTAGCCATAATGAAATATTTAAGTAGATTAGCTTCAAAAAAGTCGAGATGATTGCCTATAAAATGTATTTGAAATATTTTTTTTCAATTAAAGTTCTCTATTTCTCGTATCTAATTTGGGCATTTTGGCCAAATTGGTAGAAACAAAAGTCTAGTTTTTTAGTCAGGATTATATAAATAAAATATTTCTACTTATGCAAAAGTCTTTTTATAAATAAAATTAGTTAGCTTTAATATTCATAAAAAATAATAAAAAAATAAAGAAAAAATGTATTCATCTATAAAGAATATATTATAAAAAAAATTATTATTTTTATGTCTAAATCTAAAGAATAACTAATTGTCAAAATATTATAAGTATCAATTTATTTGAGTAGAAATATGCATTTACACTTTTTGAGATCTACACAATACTAATTTTTAATTATTGCGATACATATCTCAATAATTGCGTAACGCAATATATAAATACTTACTTAAAAATACATAAATACACAGGAAATAGACCACCATGTTCTTACTGAAAAATCTCGTCTCTTCAATATCAAAAGTTACTCAAGACCTGGGTAATATTGTATCGATAACCCCTGTAGTAAACACAGGTTCCTCTGTTAATGTAAATGTTTCTGATATCAACATTGCTAATGTTTCAACAACAGGCTTACTTTCTAATGTGATTTCAACTGTAACCGATACAGTTTCACATACAACCACAGACTTAGTTTCTAATGTAGTTGGTACCGTAACAGGTACTGTAGGGTCTACAAACCCAATTGATACTGTAACCAATATTATTGGCGGCGTAACGGGTGGCGTTACAGGCAACCCTCTTGAAGTTGTTACTGACATTATCGGCGGAGTAACGGGTGGTGTTGTCGGCGGAACTTCTCCAATCTCTCCAGTAATCGATGTTGTTCAAGGCGGCATTGATATTCTTCAAGGCGTTGAAAGCTTAAAAACTGAAATTATTAATACAGGCATTGAAACTGTAGCTGATGCAGTTATTGGTGTATTACCTCAAGCTGAGCATCCAGTTTCTGAAATTGCAGATCTTGGCACATTAACTTTTGAAACTTCTCGTGACACGGTCAATGGTGCTCTTGAAGTTGTTTCTGATTTAGTCGGTGGTGATATTCAAGGTGCGACTGAATCAGCGACCGGTATTCTCGATACGCTTATTACAAATGGCACAACTGCTACAGGTATTGTCACTGGTGTGGTTGGAAGTGTTACTGATGTTATTGGTGGCGTAACTGGTGGTGTTGATGGCAACCCACTTGAAGTGATTACAGATATTATCGGTGGTGTAACTGGCGGTGTTGATGGCAACCCACTTGAAGTGATTACAGATATTATTGGCGGTGTAGCTGGCGGTGTTGGTGGTGATAACCCTCTTGGCGTAGTAACTGATATTATCGGCGGCGTAACCGGTGGCATTATTGGTGGCGGTACATCTCCTATTTCGCCAGTTATTGATGTTGTTCAAGGTGGCATCGATATTCTTCAAGGCGTTGAAAGCCTAAAAACTGAAATTATTAACACTGGTATTGATACAGTAGCCGACACTATTATTGGTGTATTACCTCAAGCTGAGCATCCAGTTTCTGAAATTGCAGACCTTGGCACATTAACTTTCGAAACGTCTCGTGACACGGTCAACGGCGCTCTTGAAGTTGTTTCTGATTTAGTCGGTGGTGATATTCAAGGCGCTACTGAAAATGCAACTGGTATTTTAGGAACACTTATTCAGAATGGTTCAACAGCGACTGGTATTGTGACTGATATCCTTGGTGGCGTGACAGGTACTATCGGCGGCGTAACTGGCGGTATCGGTGGTGACAACCCTCTTGGCGTAGTAACTGATATTATTGGTGGTGTTACTGGCGGTATCGGTGGTGATAATCCTCTTGGCGTAGTAACTGACATTATCGGTGGTGTTACTGGCGGTATTGGCGGTGACAATCCGCTCGGTGTAGTAACTGACATCATCGGTGGTGTTACTGGCGGTATCGGTGGTGACAATCCGCTTGGTGTAGTAACTGATATTATCGGTGGTGTTACTGGCGGTATCGGTGGTGACAATCCGCTTGGTGTAGTAACTGACATTATCGGCGGCGTAACCGGTGGTATTATTGGTGGCGGTACATCTCCTATTTCTCCAGTAATCGATGTTGTTCAAGGTGGCATCGATATTCTTCAAGGCGTTGAAAGCCTGAAAACTGAAATTATTAACACTGGTATTGATACAGTTGCGGATACAATTATCGGTATCCTTCCACAAGCAGAACATCCAGTTTCTGAAATTGCAGACCTTGGCACATTAACTTTTGAAACGTCTCGTGACACAGTCAACGGTGCTCTTGAAGTTGTGTCTGATTTAGTCGGTGGTGATATTCAAGGCGCTACTGAATCGGCTACCGGTATTCTCGATACGCTTATTACAAATGGTACAACTGCAACTGGTTTAGTAACTGAAATCATTGGCGGAGTAACAGGAACTATTGGTGGCGTAACTGGCGGAGATAGCCCACTAGGATTAGTAACTGATTTACTTGGTGGTTTAACTGGTAGCGTAGGCGGCGACAGTCCGCTTGGTGTAGTCACTGACCTTCTCGGCGGTTTAACTGGTAGCGTAGGCGGCGACAGTCCGCTTGGCGTAGTCACTGATCTGCTCGGCGGTTTAACTGGTGGTATTACTGGCGGTACAGATAACCCTATCGGTATCGTAACGGATATCGTTGGAAGCTTAACGGGTGGTGTTACTGGTGAAGGCAGTTTAGATGTTATTTCTAATTTGCTAGGTGGATTAACTGGTGGTAGCTTACTCGGTGGTGTAACTTCTACAGTATCTAGCGTAACAAATACAACGCATACGATCGTACCGACATCATTACTTACTGATAACTTCCTAGAAAACTCATTCAATACTGTTTAATAATTACAAAGAAAGCCACTTTATATAAGTGGCTTTCTTTTTTAATATATTTTTAAATATTAATTAATCTCTTGCCATTTATAATATTTTCTATGAGCTAACTCCAACATTGCATAATCATTAGGTGTATCACCATAAGCATAGATTATAGAATATTGAGTTAAGTCATATTTATTTTTTATTCTATTTACTTTTTCTAAATAACCACAATCACCATCAATAAAATAACCTGTCAAAATACCATTATCTATTTCAAGTTGATTACAGATAACATCCAGATCTAAAGATTTACACCAACTTTCCAAGTAAACACTTAATGAAGCGGATACAACAACGACCTGATCTCCCTGTTGTTTATGCCAGAGAATGCGTTCTAAAGCATTTTCACGAATACAGGAAGGAATTACTTTTTTAGCAAACTCTTGTCCTTTGCATATCAAAGAAGCTGCATCATAGCCGATATATCCCACTTGGCAGAGCTTAGTACGGATCGTTTTATCCGTTACCCACCCAAGCTTATAACCCGCTATATAAGGTGCAAGACGGATGCCACCT
>NZ_JAWVAV010000045.1:0-25283 GCF_033599315.1 Acinetobacter sp. OYA S30 | reverse complement strand
ATCAGATATTTAAATGAGTGTTCTCTTCCACTGAATATATGTGAAATTACTAAATTAAGATTGAAGTTAGTTAAAGACAAACTAGAAGAAACTTATGCAGATCAGGTATTAGACCTAGGCTTTAAAGTATTTAAACTCGCTCAATCCAATATCCAACCTTGGAATCCTGATCCGACTGATTTAGAGGCTACACTTTTAGAAAGTGAAAATCACTTAATAGACGGGCGTACAGAACAAGATATTTTGTACGAACTACTTCTTAAACGTGGTATTGATCTCGCTACACCAATTGAACAGCACCAAGTTGCTTCAAAAACAATTTACAGCATTGGCTATGGTGCAGTATTCGCTTGTTTAGATAAAACTATTTTAGAAAGCGATGTAGAGCATCTTGCTAAAGAAATTATTGATTGGTATCAAGAGCTAGCTCCAGGCAACAAGCCACACATTTTCTTCCGTGATAGTGCATTTGAAAATGATGTGGTTAAAACAAATTTAGCCGCGATTCTTCAACAAAATGGTTTAGACCACGTACGTAGTTTATAAGGAAAATTTCTGTGAAAGTTACTTTGCAAGACGGTCAGTCTTTAGATATTCAACAAGAAAATATTGAAGCACTGCAACAGTTGTTTCCTGAACTTGTACGAGATGGGAAAGTTAATTTTGATGTGTTTCGCCAAGTTTTTGGGGATTTAGGTGTCCTTGAAGAAGGTGAGGAAAAGTTCGGTCTAAATTGGCACGGTAAGAAAAAAGCAAGACATAATGCTTTTACTCCTTCAATGGGAACGCTTTTGCCATGTCCTGAAGAAAGTGTGGATTGGGATACTACACAAAACCTATTTATTGAAGGTGATAACTTAGAAGTATTAAAACTTCTGCAAAAGAGCTATGCCAATAAAGTTAAAATGATCTATATCGATCCACCTTACAACACAGGTAATGAGTTTATTTATAATGATGACTTTAAAAATAGTTTAAATAATTATCTACTATTAACTGGTCAAATTAATGATGAAGGGTTAAGTAATACATCAGATATTGAAATAAAAGGCAGAAAGCATGCAAATTGGTTAACTATGATCTATCCAAGATTACTTTTGGCTAAGCAATTACTAAGTAAGAATGGTGCAATATTTATCTCTATTGGTGAAGATGAGCTAGGAAATCTTAAAACAATTTGTGATGAAATTTTTGGAGAGGAAAATTTTATTACGGTTTGTTCGCGAGTAGTCAAAACGGGTGGACAAAAGGGGATACATTTTTCACCATGTGTAGATTATATTCTTTGTTATGCGAAGAACATTAATGAATTAAACTCATTTAGAGAGGAATTGAGTCAAAATGTTATTGATAAAGTTTATACAAAAACGCAGATAGATGGATCAAGAGCTGGAGAGAAATATCGTTCTATGGGTTTATATCAAGCAATGCTTGATAAAAGAGCTAACCAGCGATACTTCATAGAGTGTCCCGATGGGACACTTGTTATTCCCCCTGGTAAGACATTTCCTGAAAAAAATTCAGAGGGAGAGCAAGTAACTCCAATGGATGGTGATGGAGTATGGAGATGGACTTATAAAAGATACTCTGAAGAGAAATTAGCAGGAAATATTGAATTTATCCAAAGTGAGCAAACTTCTTTGGTGGATAGAAATGGTGAGCCTGCTAAATGGAATATTTACTATAAAATTTGGTTAAATGACAGGTTGGAAGAGGGGCAAGTACCAGGAAATATTTTAGCTAAGTTTGAAAGTAGACATGCTTCGTCAGAGTTGAAAAAATTGGATATTCCATTCGATTTTCCTAAACCTAGTATGCTAGTTAAATATCTAATGAATTTATGTTCAGTAAAGGATAATGAAATAGTTTTAGATTTTTTTGCTGGTTCTGGTACAACAGGACATGCTGTTTTAGATTACTCCAATGAAATGGATAAAACAGCGAGATTTATTTGTGTGCAGCTGCCAGAAATTCTCAATGTTAATTCTCAAGAATATAAACAAGGATTTAGAACAATTGCAGATATAAGTAAAGAGCGTATCAAGAGAGTTTCATTACAATGGAATGAGTCTGTTATAAATAAGGGTTTTAGAATCTTTAAGTTAGCACAATCAAATATTCAGCCGTGGAATGTACATGCATACGATTTAGAAAATACTTTAGATTTAAATGAAGATCATCTTATCAGCGGTCGTACAGAATTGGATGTCCTTTATGAGCTACTGCTTAAACGGGGTATTGATTTAGCAACACCAATCGAAAAGCGCGAAATTAATTCAAAAACTATCTATAGCATTGGTTATGGAGCTGTATTTGCTTGCTTGGATAACTCAATTTTGAGTTCAGACCTTGATTCCATTACGTTAGCAATCATTGAGTGGCATAAAGAACTGGCACCAGCCAATGACACGCATATTTTCTTTAAAGACAGCGCATTCCAAAATGATGTTGTAAAAACCAATCTCGCGGCTTTTTTAGAACAGAATGGCTTAAAGCATGTACGTAGTCTATAAGGGGAAACACCATGAGTAAAAAAATTAGTGGTGCAGAGTACCCTCTAGCCAAAATCTTTAGTTCAGATTTCCAGTACGTAATACCATCTTACCAACGTCCTTATACGTGGGAAGAACAACATGCTTCAGTACTTTTTGATGATCTCTATAACTTCTTTCAAACCGAAAAAGAAGATGAGTATTTTTTAGGTAGTATTGTTTTAATTAAGCAAGAAGGCAAACCTTACGCTGAAGTGATTGATGGTCAGCAACGCTTAACAACTCTTACAATATTATTTTCTGTATTTGCTGCTCTAGATCCTAAAGGGGTTCATGGTGAGCTATATGAGTATATTTTTGAACCTGGTAAACGATTCCAAGGGATTAATCCTCAGCCTCGTCTAACCTTACGTGAGCGAGATAAAGAATTTTTTAAGAAATATGTTCAAGAGTTAAGGTTCGATGAGTTATTCAAACTTGATAATGAACAATTAGAAAATGAAGCCAAGGTGCATATCAAGCAAAATAGTAAAGTGCTGTATGACAAAGTCAAAACTGCTTTTGAGCATAATTCTCAACAGTTAGAAGCTTTTATTATTTTCTTAGTCCAAAGATGTTTTATTGTAGCTGTCACAACACCAAGTCAGAATACTGCCTTCAGGGTATTTTCTGTGATGAATAGCCGTGGCCTAGATTTACAGCCAACGGATATTATTAAGGCTGATGTGATTGGGGCATTAGCTGCATTAGCTGATCAAGAGCTATATAGTAAAAAATGGGAAGATTTAGAGGAAAGTATCGGACGAGAAGATTTTAATAATCTGTTTAGTCATATACGCATGATTTTTTCTAAAGAAAAAGCAAAACGTAATCTTCTAGAAGAATTTAAAGGTTATGTATTATCCATCATTACAGATCCAAAAGTATTTGTAGATCAAGTATTAGAGCCTCATGTAGATGCTTATGATATTGTAAAAACAAGCTCATATACCGCAACCGCTAATGCTGAAAAGGTAAATAATTACCTGAAGTGGTTGAACCGAATTGATAACTCAGATTGGGTGCCAGCAGCAATTCAGTTTGTGATTCAGTATAAGAGTGATTCAGAATATATGCTGTGGTTCTTCGAGAAGTTAGAGCGACTTGCTGCTTATATGCATATCTGTGGTTTGAATATTAATGAGCGAATTGAGCGTTATAAATTAGTTCTGCTTGCATTAGAACAAGAACATTCCTTAGAGTCACCTATAAATACAGTCGAATTGAGTAATGATGAAAAAATTCAAATGTTGAATGTACTTCAGAGTGATATTTATAGCTTAACGGCTCGACGTCGTAATCACATTATTTTGAGACTAGATTCATTTCTATCAGATGGTGCAGCGACCTATGATTCATCAATTTTAACAATTGAGCATGTCCTTCCTCAAACAGTGAACGTTGGAAGTGAGTGGGCAGAGTTATGGCCAGATGAGAATGTTAGAAAAGCGTGGACTCATAAATTGGCTAATTTAGTTCCATTAAATAAGCGTCGTAATTCTAAAGCTCAAAATTATAATTTTGGGAAGAAAAAAACAGCTTATTTTGCCGGTTCTAAAGCCGTGTCATCTTATATTTTAACAACTCAAGTACTCAATGAGCCCAAATGGACGCAAGACGTCATTCAAAAAAGACAGGAAGCTCTGCTTAACGTATTTAAGGAAAATTGGGGGCTATAATGGCGACGATTAAATTACATTTTGAAGATAATTTAGATTATCAACTTACAGCAATTGATGCGGTAGTTAATTTATTTAAAGGACAGGAAATTACACGTAGTGAATTCTCTGTAACTTACCGTAATAATGATGATTTGAACTTGGCATTATTTGAAGATACCCAGCTTGGTATTGGAAACAGGAAGCTTTTACTAGATGAAGAGATTGCAGACAATCTTAAAAGCATTCAACTTAAAAATGGGCTCAAACCAGTTGAAAGTCTAGGGAATAATGATTTTACCGTAGAGATGGAAACAGGTACAGGAAAGACATATGTTTATTTACGTACCATATTTGAGTTGAACAAAGAATATGGTTTCACCAAATTTATCATAGTTGTGCCTTCGGTTGCCATTAAAGAGGGTGTCTATAAAACCTTACAGATCACACAAGAACATTTTGAAGGTTTATATCCTAAAGCTAAAGGCTATGAATACTTCCTTTATGATTCTAACAAACCTGGTCAAGTAAGAAACTTTGCCACGAGCTCTAATATTCAAATCATGGTCACCACAGTTGGTGCAATCAACAAAAAAGACATTAACAACTTATATAAGCCAAGCGAAGATTTTAACGATGAAAAGCCAATTGATTTTATTCAGGCAACACATCCAATCATTATCGTTGATGAACCACAAAGTGTTGATGGGGGCTTAAATGGCGCTGGTAAAAAAGCGTTGGATACGATGAATCCGCTATGCACTTTACGTTATTCAGCGACACATGTTGATAAATTTAATATGGTGTATCGTCTGGATGCTGTGGATGCGTATGAAAAAGGCTTGGTTAAGCAGATTGAAGTTGCATCATTAGAAGTTGATAGCGGTTATAACAAACCATATATCAAACTCGAATCAACCAAAAACTCGAAAGGCTCTATTACTGCAAAGGTTGAGCTTGATGTTCAGCGTGGCAAAAATATAAGACGTGAAGTATTAACGGTTGAAGATGGTGATGATTTAGAGCAAATCACGAGTCGTGCAATCTATGCAAATATGCAGATTGGTACAATTACATGCGGTAAGCATGAGTCTATTGAAGTCAAAGGTGCGGGCTATGACCGTGTTTTAACCCCAGGTGAAAACATTGGTGGCTTAGATCCTGATGATCAGAAACGATTAATGATTCGTCGTACCATCCAAGAACATTTTGAAAAAGAATTTCGCTTTGCTGCGAATGGTCAAAAGATCAAAGTATTAAGCTTATTCTTTATTGATAGTGTTGAGCATTATCGTCAATACGATGAGAGTGGGAATATTGTCAAAGGTAAATATGCCTTGATGTTTGAGGAGGAATATCAAAAGCTCGCAAAGTCACCTAAATTTAGTAGTTTGTTTAACGAAATTGATATCAGTACAGATGCCACGGAAGTACATGATGGTTATTTCTCAATTGATAGAAAAGGAAGATCAGTTAATACTGCTGAAAATAATCAGGCTGGTAGAGAGGATTCGGAACGTGCATATAATTTAATCATGAGAAAAAAAGAGGAATTACTAAGCTTTGGTACAAAGCTAAAATTTATTTTTTCTCACTCAGCGTTGAAAGAAGGTTGGGATAATCCAAACGTATTCCAAATTTGTACCTTACGAGATATGGGAACGGAGCGTGAGCGTAGACAAACGATTGGTCGGGGTCTAAGACTTTGTGTCGATCAGAGCGGTACTCGTATTAGAGGTCGTGATTATGGCATCAATACGCTGACAGTAATCGCAACGGAAAGCTATGAGCAATTTGCTGAAAATCTACAGCGTGAAATTGAGGCAGATACAGGTATACGCTTTGGAGTTGTGGAAACACATCAATTTGCTACGATTCAAACAGTTAATGCAGCGGGTGAAGTTATATTACTCGGAGTTGAAGATTCAGAAACTATTTGGGATTTCTTGAAGAGTTCTGAGTTCATTGACAGTAAAGGAAAAATCCAAGATTTATTAAGAAAACATTTGAAAGAGGATACTTTTAAATTAAGTGATGAAATTCTTGAAAGCTTTAAAACGAATTATGGAGAGCTACAATCCAAAGAGATTGGTACAGGAATTACAAAGTTACTTAAAAAACTTGCGGGTCGTTTAGATGTTAAAAATGCAGATGAACGTACACCTATAGCCACTAGAAAAGCAATTTTAGATTCAGAAGACTTTAAGGAACTTTGGGATCGAATCAAATTTAAAACAACATATAGAGTTGATTTTGATAATGAGAAATTAATCAAAGACTGCGCATAGGCAATCTTTGCTTGTCCACCTATCACTAAGACAAGGGCTCAATTTAGAAAAGCAGAGTTGGAAATTAGCAAAGGTGGAGTACTGGCGAATGAGACATCAAAATCGGGTTTCACGACAGTGAATGAAACAAATATTGAGTTGCCAGATATTTTGACTGATTTGCAGGATAGAACGCAGCTCACTCGTAAAAGTATTGTACGTATCCTGAAAGATAGCAAACGTTTAGAAGACTTTAAGCGAAATCCACAGCAGTTTATGGATTATTGTGCTGAAGCAATTATTAGAACTAAAAGATTGGCTTTGGTAGATGGTATAAAATATACGAAAGTAGGTAATGATCACTATTACGCGCAAGAATTGTTTGAGCAGACTGAGCTAAGCGGATATCTAAAAGATATGATCGAAGCACAGAAATCTGTTTACACCCATGTCATATATGATTCAGCGGGAGTTGAGCAAAATTTTGCACTTGATTTAGAGAAAAATGAAAAGATCAAAATTTATGCAAAACTACCTTCTTGGTTTAAGGTGCCAACACCGTTAGGTACATATAACCCTGATTGGGCAATTGTTGTTGATGATGAAGGAGAGGAAAAGCTATTTTTCGTTGTAGAAACAAAATCTAGTACATGGTGGGATGATTTACGTCATCAGGAAGGGGCTAAGATAAAATGTGGTGAACAACATTTTGCCGCATTAGCAGCAGATGTAGAGAAACCTGCTGAGTATATAAAAGCCAAGGATGTGGATGGTTTCATGTCGTATATTGGGTAATGGAAAAATCGTAGCTAAGGACACGTTTTTTAAATATATCTAAAACCTCCAACTCATTAGTAGCTCAAATTTAGTCAGATAGGTACAGTTATTTGTTCCAAACAGTCAGGTTAAATTTGAGCTAAATTCTATACCGTGGCATTGCACATCTTGCCTTATTAATGTATTCGATTGGTATTAAAATACGAGCCAATTGTCTAGTGATTCTGAGCAGCTCAAGAAAAACATAAAGTATCTACAGAATTGGTAGCTATTCAAAGTTAGATAATCTAATAATCACAATTTTGTGAAAATTATTAGAGATAATATCTTTTATTCCCTTAACCCATCAATAAAGTCCGCCCATTCCTGCATCATCTTTCTTCGATAATCTACATGCTGTGCATGGTTGTAAGCTTGAGAAACTGAGTTCCCAACGGTGTGGGCTAATTGAATTTCAATCGCATCATGCATATAACCTTGTTCATGTAAGGTTGTAGACGCAAGTCCTCGAAATCCATGCCCAGTCATTTTTCCCATATATCCCATAGTTCGAATTGCACTTAAGAGAGCATTATTGCTTAAAGGTTTGGCTTTACTATGGTTGTAAAAAACGAATTGCTTGTTACCTGTAATTGGTCGAAGACCTTCTATTAGCTCAACGGCTTGTCTTGATAAAGGAACAATATGAGGTAATGCCATTTTCATTTTGTATGCTGGAATACGCCATAAATGATTATCAAAATCAATCTCATTCCACTCCATATTGATCAGTTCAGCAGTTCTCACAAATGTTAATGTCATTAGTTGTAGTGCTGTTTTAACCAAGATACTACCGTGATAACGATCCATACGCTCTAAAAAAGGTGGAAACTCAGAGATATCCAAACGAGCCATATGTTTTACTTTACGTGGCTTTAATGCCTCTTGTAGGTGTGGGGTTGGATCATTCTCAATAATACCTTTACGGATCGCATAGCGAAAAATTCGGCCAGTTAAAGGAATAGAGCGTTTTGCCATTTCTAATGCACCACGCTCTTCAATTTTTTTCGCGCAAGCTAATACGTCCTTTCCCTTAATTTGATCAATTGGCATATCACCTAAAGCAGGGAACAGATCTTTCTCAAAAACAGATAAATCCCGTAAGTAAGTGCCTTCGGTGATCGCATCTTTACGATCTTGCATCCATTCCATTGCTAGAACTTTGAAAAGCTTGTTTTTATCAGTTTTATCGAGACGTTGATTTTTTGCGGCGTTAGGGTCGATATTATTATAAAGTTGTATTCGTGCCTCATCACGGACACGTCGAGCCTGAGCGAGAGAAATTTCAGGATAGCTTCCTATTGTTAAAGTGCTTTCACGTCCATTAAATCGATATTTTAACCGCCAGAAACGTCCACCTGATGGTGTAACTTCTAAATAAAGCCCTTTTTCATCTGAATAGCGTTTTTTCTTATCAATTGGTTTGATCTTTCTAACTTGCGCATCAGTAAGCATTTAGGATGTTATCCTTATATATTGGGGGATGATTATTGTTGATTTTAAATAGTCCCCCAATTATCCCCCACGTTATAGGGGATTACAATAGATCTCATCGAATAGTATAAGGCAATAAAAAAAGCCTAAACCTTTTAGATTTAAGCTTTTAAGACTCTATGAGACATCATAGAAATTAAATTTGGCGGTGAGAGAGGGATTCGAACCCTCGATACGCGTAAACGTATACACACTTTCCAGGCGTGCTCCTTCAGCCACTCGGACACCTCACCAAGGCGTGCGATAGTAACTAAAAAAACGAGTCCTGCCAAGATTTAAGACGAGCTTTACAGAAAAAAAATAATAGAGGTGATAAGATTGCGCTAAAAATCATATTGGTTTAATTACACAATGCAAAATACGGCCAAAAAAGCGACCTTGCCTGCCACGGCTTTGGCAGCTCTTGGAGTGGTCTTTGGAGACATCGGAACAAGTCCGCTCTATGCCTTGAAAGAGTCCTTCCATGCAGCGCATGGGTTGGGAATTCAGCCTGAAAACGTATTAGGAATTTTATCCATTATTTTTTGGTGCTTAATGCTGATTATTAGCATCAAGTATGTCGCAATCGTGATGCGTGCAGACAACAATGGTGAAGGCGGTATTATGGCCTTACTCGCGTTGAATTTGCGTAAAGCGAAAATTGCCGACAACAAAAAAATCTACATGATTGCGATAGGCTTTATAGGGGCATCACTGTTCTTTGGTGACGGCATTATTACCCCAGCCATTTCGGTATTGTCTGCGGTCGAAGGGTTGTCTATTGCAACCGATGTGTTTGACCCGTTCATTATGCCTATTGCAATTGCCATTATCGTCACGCTGTTTTTGGTGCAAAAGCACGGTACGGCGTTTGTAGGTAAGTTTTTTGGTCCAATTACGCTTGTGTGGTTCTTATCTTTAGGAATCTTGGGTATTCACAGTGTCATCCAAACACCTGTGGTACTAGGCATGTTTAGTCCGCATTGGGCGATCCAGTTTATCTATCACCATCCGATCATGACATTTTTTGTGATGGGTGCTGTGGTGTTAACAGTGACTGGTGGTGAAGCGCTATATGCCGATATGGGACATTTCGGACCAGTTCCGATTCGTCTGGCGTGGTTCTTTGTGGTATTGCCATGCTTGGTTTTAAACTACGCAGGACAGGGCGCGTTATTACTCAGAGACCCAGCGGCAATTGAAAACCCGTTCTATTTACTGGTGCCGCAGTGGGCCTTGTACCCAATGATTATCATGGCAACCATGGCAACTGTCATTGCCTCTCAAGCTGTAATTTCTGGGGTGTTTTCTCTTGCGCGCCAAGCGATTCAATTGGGTTATTTACCACGTTTAAGTATTAAACATACGTCTGAGTCTGAAGAAGGCCAGATTTATATTCCTTTCTTAAACTGGTTACTTTTAATCGCAATTATTATCTTAATCTTGATCTTCAAAAGCAGTTCAAACCTTGCAAGTGCGTATGGCTTAGCTGTGACTTTGACGATGCTCTGTGACACGATTTTGGTTGCGGTATTTATTTACTCGGCTTGGAAGTGGAGCCTGCCAAAAGTGCTGCTCCTGATTATTCCATTCTTTGTTTTAGAGTCGGTATTGGTCGGTGCAACTTCACTTAAAATCTTGTCGGGCGGTTGGGTGCCATTACTCATTGGTGCGATTGCCGTGACCATTTTAATGACATGGAAACGTGGTCGTGAGCTTACTTTTGCTAAGCTTGAACATGACACTTTGGCTCTAGATTTGTTTGTGAAAAGTATTGGTAATAGCGTGCACTGGGTGCCGGGCGATGCTGTATTTATGACAGGTACTCCGAACGTTGTGCCACATGCCATGCTGCATAACATCAAGCACAACAAGGTACTGCATCAGCGTAATATCTTGGTCACTGTAGTGATTGAAGATGTACCATTCGTTGCGCCAGAAGAGCGTATTACGACAGAAACCTTAGCTGAACATTTCTTCCGTATTAAAATCTTCTACGGTTTTAAAGATGAAATGAATGTACCAAAAGCACTGATGCAAGCCTATGACCAGCTCGGTCTTGAATATGACTTGATGCACATCAGCTTCTTCATTTCCCGTGATCGTATTGTTCATTCGGTGGGCGATGGTATGTCTCCATGGAGAGAAAAACTGTTTATCTCTATGCAGCGTAATACTAGTCCGGTGAGTGACTTCTACCAGATTCCAACCAACCGTGTGGTTGAGTTAGGTAGTCAAATCGAAATATAAAAATTGATGTAATAAAAAAACCAAGACATAAGTCTTGGTTTTTTTTATGGCTCGGATTATTGAGCTTGTTGCATAGGTGCATCTGCTGGTAAAGCACCATCTTTTGCCATTGGGTCTGCTGATTGGTTCGGGTTAGCAGCTGGCGGTGGAGTGTTCGGATCTTGTGGCGCTGGAGCCGCTTGATTCGGTGCAGGTGGCACTGCATCAGTTGGTGCAGCTGGAGGAGCCATTTCACCGCCCGCTGGAGGTGCTGGTGGAACATCTGCCGGAATAGGAGCACCGGTAGGCGCTGCGCTTGTTGGTGCAGCAGAAACTTGCTGTACTTGTCCGCTATTGACCAAATCGCTAATAGAACCTGGTTGGCCGTTGACGGTTGTAGTCACTTTTACTTTAGATAAGCTTTCTAAAGTATCACCTGGCTGGACTGCTGGTTCAGCCAAAGCAGCCATACTACACAATCCTGTGATTACGCCAATACCAATAATCTTTGAATGGATCATTAAATGGACTCCGATTATATTTTTATCCAAATTTGTGGAGCTAACCATGTCATAAGCCATAAGTGCATTTCAACGAAAGATACGCAATTGGCGCAATTCAATAGCCAAAGGCTCTCATAATGCCAACAGACTGTTACGTAAAACCGATTAGAGTTACAAAAAAGATGACCACGTTTTAACCATTTGAAAGATAAGCGATATACTTAAAAAAGCAGGATTGTTAAGCTGCGTGTGGACAGTGGTATTGATAGAAATATGGCAAGTAAAAAACGTAGTAAAGGTACAAATTCATTTTCTCTAAGTGAGCATTTTGGCAAGATTATTCTTGCTTGTATTGCAGCCGGAAGCTTTGCAATTGCTTTCGGCAGTGAAAAGATTTCGCAGTGGTTTTCGCCTTTAAGTACTAACTCGACTTGTCTTAACCAGTTTTATCGAGAAGTTCCGCCTGCTTTAAATAAAGAAAGCTTAAAAAAAGACAGCTATCCGCTGTGCTTTAACGGTTTTAATGTCCTCTATTCAGGTATTTCTAAAACACCATTATGGTCAGCCGAGCATTTAGATGCAGAACGTTTAAGTGTCAAAATTAAACGTGAAGATAACTTTCATGAAGAAACACGTGTTCCTCAAAAGCATCGGGCACTTTTAAGTGACTACCGTGGTTCAGGGTATGACCGTGGTCATATGGCACCGAATGGCGATATGCCAAATAAAGAATCACAGTTTGATAGTTTCTCGCTCAGCAACATGGTGCCGCAAGCACCTAAAAATAACCAAGAAGTCTGGCGTAAACTTGAAGAAGCAACCCGTGCCATTGTCACCAAGCAAAAACAAGATGTATATGTCGTGACAGGACCTGTTTTTGAGGGTAAACGTCTCAAAACGATTGGGCAGGGTGTGATTGTACCAACCGCAGTTTATAAAGCGGTGTATATGCCAAAAACTGGCGCTATTGGGGCTTACTACGCACCTAATAATAACTCGCAGCAAGTGAAGGTAGTGAGTGTTTGTTATATAGAAGAAAAGCTTGGTATTAACTTATTTCCACAGTTAACCGAGCAGCAAAAACGTAACGTTTATCGCTTACCGTTGACTGCTAGCCAAGTTAAACCCAACCAAAAGCTCGACTATTTGCATTGGGATGGTGAAAGCCAGTGCGAACAAGATCTAAGCGCAGAACAAATTCAAGCGTTACAAGATCAGTTTAAAAAGCAAAAAATAGGTTCTTCTGAACCGATGGAAGCAAAAGTTCCAAGTATTGATGAAGAAACTAGAAATGCCATTGTGAAACAATTGGTTGAAGCCTTGGTGAACTATTTCTTGCAGATAATGAAATAAGACGCTTCTAGCACTGTTGTGAAGCCTGAATCGATACAAGAAGATGAACAGACAGATCTGTCTGTTCATCTATTTATTCGAATAAGGATAATAACAATGTTTGCCTCGATGTTTCTTTTTTCTTTTGCAATGTCGATTACACCTGGCCCCGTCAATACAGTTATTTTATCGACCAGCTTAAATCATGGTTTAAAAAGATCACTTCCCTATATTTCAGGTGCCACCATTGGCTTTACCTTGCTTTTGATTTTTATGGCCTTTGGCCTTCAAAGTGTATTAACTCAGTTTCCAGTTGTCTTAAAAATTCTTGCAGTTTGTGGAACGCTCTTTGTTTGCTATATCGGCATAAAAATTATTCTTTCTGCTGCCAATATTTCAATTTCAAGTGCACCTGTAGAGCACATGCTTATTCCCAATTTTAAAGATGGTTTCTTATTACAGTGGCTTAACCCAAAAGCATGGTTGGCTTGTGTGTCGGGTATTACCATGTTTACTAGCATTGAAAACCCGCAGTCGTTGCCGATCTTTATCGTTATTTATTTTTTCACTTGCTACGCATGTTTGTTCTTTTGGGGACTATGTGGCGATAAATTTTCAGTGGTACTGAATCAGGGCAACCGTTTGAAATATTTTAATATCCTAATGGGCGCTTTCTTAATTTTGTCGGCACTTTTAATTTTGATTGATTTTTTTTAAATTGGTCGTATTACACTGTGAAGATATAACAACGAGACAAGAGCTATGTTTAAGCCATTTGAAAAGGGTACTGAGTCTTCTTCAATTGAAGATTTAACATTAGAAAATGATGTCGATTGCATCAGCATTTACGGCAATTTGCAAATTACCAAAGACAAAGTCGGGTTAGAGCAGGCAAAGGCATTGCAGAGTTTTTTAAATGATGTAGTTGCAGCTTTGGAAAAAGAAGAATTGCCTGAGAAAATTGAACGTCCAGCTGAACAAGAAATTAATAATCCGTTTTTGTAAATGATTCATTCATAGAGTTTGGTCTAATCAAAGTTCTATGGTTATTGAATAATGCGTGAAATCTGATTCGTGATAAAGCCATTCACAACCTGCCCATTTTAAGATCAGGATTGTTACTGTGTGGGATCAGATAAATGATCCCAGAGAACAGGTTTTGTGAATGGCAATGGTTTTGGTTACTTTTGCCGAAACAAAAGTAATGAGAATTAGCTGATTACATTCGATTTTATGAAGCAGGACTCCGTCGTGTTAATCTTTGTCCCCAGCAACTACCTTATAAATAATCGCCCCAATCACAGCCCCTAAAATCGGTGCTACCCAGAACAACCACAACTGACTTAAAGCAGCCGTTTCAGCAAAGAACGCAACACCTGTACTACGTGCAGGGTTTACCGAAGTGTTCGTAACTGGAATACTGATTAAGTGAATGAGTGTTAAGCCTAAACCAATCGCGATAGGAGCGAAGCCAGCAGGCGCACGGCGGTCAGTTGCTCCTAAAATAATGATTAAGAAGAAAGCAGTAAGAACCACTTCAATAATGAAAGCAGAACCTAAACCAAATTTATTTGGTGATAAGTCACCAAAACCATTGGTCGCAAACCCGCCAACACCACTAAAGCCTGCTTGTCCTTGAGCAATAATATAAAGAACAAATGCAGCAGCGGTCGCACCAATCACTTGCGCAACAATATACGGAATTAAATCTTTAACATCGAAGCGGCCACCGACCCAAAGGCCAACACTTACCGCGGGATTGAAATGTCCACCTGAGATATGCCCTAGAGCATAAGCACCTGTGAGTACGGTTAAACCAAAGGCAAGGGCTACACCTGCAAAGCCAATACCAAGTTCAGGGAAAGCTGCGGCTAAAACTGCGCTACCACAACCACCAAAGACTAGCCAAAACGTACCTAGGAATTCAGCAAAATATTTATTCATTGTGATTACTCATCTATTGATCTATTTTTTAATTAATGTGAAATACGTCACAAAAAATTAAGCATGTGACTATATGAAATTTTTGTTTTCAGTGTTGTTTTAATCAAGAAAAGATTTGTAAGTTTTGGTTGGTTATTCTTTGTTTAAAAATTGATCTCTCCACTGCTGTGGTGTTTGCTTGGTCCAATGTTTAAATGCTCTTTGAAAGGCACTTTGTTCTGAATAACAAAGTAAAAGCGCAATCTCTTGTAGGCTTAAATGCGGATCTTTTAAATACTCGGTTGCCAGCATAAAGCGTACTTGCTGAACACGTTCCTGAAAGGTGGTGTTCTGCTGTTGTAAGTGCCTTTGGAGCTGTCGAACCGATAGGCCTAATTGAGCTGCAATATATTCAATTTGATACTGATTCTTTTGCAGACCAGTCAAAATTGAATGCTGCAAACGCTGATCGAGTTGGGTTGAATTGGGTAACTGTTCTAAAAGTGCTTGGGCCTGCTGAACCAATAGTTGCTGTAATGTGTGGTCTGCGCTGCTAAGCGGCTTGTGAATTTCGGTAATGGGTATAAGTAACTCTGTACGGGGCTGGCTAAAACGAACGGGACATTGAAAGTACTGCTCATAAACTCTGATATTTTTAGGGGCTGCATTTAAAAAGCGCACTTCATATAACTGTACATCTTCGTGAGACATAAAAAGACGTAAGAACTGAATCACCAAGGCAATTGCGATTTCATCGGTAAGCTGGGTAGGGTGTAGCTCAGTCGCTTCCCAGCGAATAGAACCATATCTCCCTTGTAGCTCAACCACTAATGGACTCCCGTCATAAATTAGACGGTGAAAGTCATGGTAACGAATTAAGGCTTCACCTAAGTTATCGCAAGAGAGAGCAAGGTAGGCAATAATGCCTAAATGTTTGGGTTGTACATATTTGGCAATTTCTAGCCCTAATCCCGGCTTCGGGTCTAGTTTATAAATCACTTCTAATAGGTCACGCCAAACCACATAGTCAAAGCGTTCCAGATTTTGGATTTGTTCTAATTGTTCAGGAATAGCTAACCCATTGGCTTCGCAATAAGCTTTTAAAAGATGCCCCAGTCCTCCATATACCGAGCCTGTATAATTTTTTAGTTGTGGCATCCCTAACCACCTCTTTCTTGTCGTGATTTATCAATGAAACCATAAATTCTGGTCAATACCTAGCATAACGAATTTTATATGCTGAATAAAAAGAAAAAGGAGTTAGGTGATGTTAAAAGGGTTTATTGCCGGAATTGCAGTTGCGAATGCATTTGAATGGGTGGCACACAAATATATTTTGCATGGTGTACACCGTGCCGGACAACCGCGCTATAGCCCAGTGCCGAAAAGTATGGAGTCGCATTGGGCACACCATCGTGAAGTCCGTAAACAACAGTTTCATGATGATTGTTATGTTGAGGGCGTTGGAAACTGGCGAACTAAAAATGAGTTAATTTCACTTGCCGTGGTGGCAACCGTTTCAAGTGCAATTTTCTACCCGTTTTCAAAAGGCATGGCACTTGCAGCTTGGTACAGTGCAGGAAACTATTATTATATTCATCGCCGTGCACATTTAGAGCCTGACTGGGCAAAGCGTAAAATTCCGTGGCATTACGACCACCATATGAACTCTAATCAAGATGCTAATTGGTGTGTGACCAAACCTTGGTTTGACTATGTGATGGGAACACGTGTGGTGTCTTCGGCAGATTTAAAAGAACAAAATCCTTTGGGGATACGGTTACCTACTGCGCTTGCTAGGCCACTCTCTCAAGCTGTAGAAAAAATCTTTCCAGCAAAATGGGTCGAGAAAAAAGAACAGCCTAAACTCGTTAGTGATGTAAATGCGATAGAAGGTGCTGCATAAAAAATTAAAGGGGCATCTTGCCCCTTTAAATATAAATAAACTTACAAGCGCATTTCGATACCTTGTTCAGCCAAATATTGTTTAGCTTCTGGAATCGTATATTGGCCAAAGTGGAAAATACTTGCTGCCAATACGGCATCTGCACCACCTTGTAAAATACCATCTGCAAGGTGTTGTAAGTTACCTACACCGCCTGATGCGATCGTTGGAATAGTCACGCGGTCATTAATAGCACGCATTAACGCAATATCGTAACCTGCTTTAGTACCATCGGCATCCATACTGGTAATGAGTAACTCACCCGCACCGTAGTCAGCCATTTTTACAGCCCATTCAATGGCATCAATACCCGTTGGTTTACGGCCACCGTGAGTAAAGATTTCCCATTTATTGTCGCCAGTTTTTTTGGCATCGATCGCAACCACAATACATTGTGCGCCAAAGTGCTGAGAAGCTTCTTGAACAAATTCAGGGTTAAACACAGCAGCCGAGTTAATACTCACTTTGTCTGCACCTGCATTTAATAACGCGCGAATATCTTCAACCTTACGTACACCACCACCGACAGTTAAAGGCACAAATACAGTCTCGGCCATACGTTCAACAGTACGGTAAGTGGTATCGCGTCCATGATGTGTAGCGGTAATGTCTAAGAAAGTAATTTCGTCTGCACCTTGTTCGTTATAGCGACGTGCCACTTCAACAGGGTCGCCTGCATCACGAATATCGAGGAATTGAACGCCTTTAACTACGCGTCCGTTATCAACGTCTAGGCAAGGAATAATACGTTTAGCAAGCATAGCTTTTTCCAAAAATAATCGCCGTTGGTGAAAGTTCCTACACAGGCGCTACACCTTCATGGAGGGAAGAGGTATTCTATCAAACTTCACAGATGTTTTTTGCAGGTTTTCCATGTCGGTTTATACCCCGTTGAGTTTAGATGAAGTTCGCACCTTTGCTGCACCTTATGGATTAGAGGTGTTGGAGCTGAACCCAATTCAGGGAGGTATTCAAAACACCAATTATTTTCTTGTTGATGTAAACCGCAAACAATATGTACTCACCGTATTTGAAGAGCTAGATGCACAAGGTGCAGGCGAACTTATTCCTGTACTTGAGCAGTTAGGTACTCATGATGTACCCGTTGCCGTGCCATTAAAGCACAGCGGCCAAGCGGTTCATTTTATTGCGGGTAAGCCTGCACAAATTGCACCACGTTTAATGGGACACCATCCCATGCAAACTACAGTAGCCCAAGTTGCTGCAATTGCAGATGCACAGGCGAAGCTACATGTAGCTTTACAAGATTTTCCGCTTGAACGCGAATATCGCCGTGATCATCAATATTGGACAGGTGTTGCTGAGCAGCTTAAACCAAATATGACTCAAGATGACCAAACGTTACTTGAGCAGGTTTATCAAGCCTTTAATGCGAAAACAGCGCAGTATTCAAATCGACCGACAGGTTTTATTCACTCAGATTTGTTCCGTGACAATACTTTGTTTGAAGGCGAGCAACTACAAGGTATTCTAGACTTTTACGAGTTAAATCAAGATGAGTTGCTGTTTGATATTGCGATTACCATTAATGATTTTTGTACCGAATATCCAGCAGCGCATTTAAACTCAGACAAAGTAGACGCTTATTTAGAGGCATACCAAAAAATTCGTGCGCTGACTTCAGATGAACTTGAATGTTTAGATGTATTCTTGGCAATGGCGGCTTGCCGTTTTTGGTCAATGCGTTTACAAGTTGCTCAAAAAAATAAAGAAGAAGGGCGTACCGGCGATGACATCTTGCAAAAAGACCCGCAAGAAATGCGAGCAATGATGCAAGACCGTTTAAGCCATGTAAAAGCATAAAAGGGAATAAAGATGCGAGATCAGGGGCGTTTAGTCGAATGGTTCGACGAAAAGGGTTATGGCTTTATTCAGCCGGATGATGCTGAAAAAGAGCGAGTCTTTTTGCATATCAAAGATTTTGCACGCCCTGGACCTCGGCCAATTATTGGCTGTGCACTGGAATATCTGGTAATCCTTGATGAAAGAGGCCGTTTTCGTGCTCAGCAGGTCACTTATTTAAAGGCATCTCAAACCCGTAAGGCTTTAAAACCTGCAAAAACACAATCTTCTTTTCAGGCCAGCCCATGGTCTGCTATGCAAATGGGGATTGTGTTTTATTTCGTTTTAATGGGCATTATGAGTATTATTCATATTTTGCCGGCTTATACCTTATTGTTTGTCTTAATGATGAATGTGTTGAGTTACTGGCTATATTCACAAGATAAAGAAGCAGCGCAATTGGGCAATCGCCGTGTTCCTGAGCAGACTTTGCACATTGTCAGTTTCTTAGGGGGATGGCCAGCTGCGTGGTGGGCACAACAAAAACTGAGACATAAAACACAAAAACAACCATTTCGTAAGATTTATTTTTGTACCATATTCTTTCATTTACTTTTGATTTTGTGGCTAATTTCTCCTTTAAACGTTTTGCGGGGATCATAAAAGTAAATTGTTTTATTAAACTTGAGAGGTATAAAAATGAATAGTTCTATCGACCAAGATCCAAATCGTACTTTAACACTTATTTTATATGTACTTTATATTGTTGCCATTTTTACGGGCGGCTTACTTGCGATTATTGCTTTAATTATTAACTATGTAAAACGTTCCGATGTACAGGGTTCAATTTTTGCGAGCCACTTTACATGGCAAATCAGAACATTCTGGTGGTACTTGGCTTGGAATATTATTGCCTTTTTGCCGTTTATTTTCTTGTTCTTCACGGGTGAAAATACCGATCTATTTGCAGGTGTTGCTATCTCATCGACTGTGTTCTGTGTGGGTGTTATCGCGGCAGCATGGATCTGGATTGTATACCGTGCAATTCGCGGCTTGATTGCGCTAAATGATAACCGTCCGATGTATCAACCTTAATAAATAAAAAAGAGAGCGTTAAGCTCTCTTTTTTATTCTCGGACTCTTTTGTTTTTCTTAATCGGCAGCTTAATTTTTAACTCACTGACTAAAACACCTAACACCACTAAAGCACCCCCAAAAAGGGCAATAACTGGTAAACGCTCACCTGCAATTCGACCAATAATGCCTGCCCAAACAGGTTCGCCTGCATAGATAATTGCAGCACGTGAAGGATCAACCACACGTTGAGCCCAGTTCATTACAAATTGAATGAGTGCACTCGCTAAACCTAATGCGACAGCAATCAGTATTAGAGGCCATGAAAATGCTGGAATTGTATGTTCACCTACTATAGGCATAATGGCAAAAGAAAGTAGAGAGGCGACACCAAGTTGAATAATGGTGACGCGACGCAAATTTACCTTTCCAGCAAAGTAGCTAATAAAAATAATTTCTAAGGCAATCGCAAAGGCGCCGAGCACTGTTAAAAGCTGTCCAAAACTTAAGGAAATTTGCTTAAAACCATTACCCGTCAATAAAACAAGGCCAGTAAAAGCAAGAGCTGCTCCCACCCAAGTCATGATATGTGGAGTTTTTCTAAATATGAGCCACATTAAAATAGGAACAAGCGGAACATAAAGCGCCGTTAAAAAAGCTGATTCACTACTTGGAATAGTTTGCAGGCCGATTGTCTGCGTGCCATAGCCAGCTGCAATGACAAGGCCAATTACACTGCCAGCGCCCAAGTCTTTTAATGTAATGCCTTTCATGCTCTTTAATGAAATAAGTAATAGCGTTAAGGCAGCTACGGCAAAACGGCAGCCGACAAAAAACATAGGTGATGAAAAATTCAGTGCGTACTGCACAGTAAGAAATGTTCCACCCCAAATGACCGTAATCAAAATGAGAGCTAATTGAGGAACTTTGCTTGAACTCAGATAAGTTGGTGACATACTCAAACTAAAGGGAATTGTGCAATATACTGCACATATTGCGCTATTCTTCTGTTTTGTGCAATATATTGCTCAAATTTTCTTTATTCATCTATTTTATGAGCCAGTCGAGTAGCGTTTTACAACATGTAGGCACAAATATCCGTTCATTAAGAGATGAGCGCAGTTTAAGCCAACAGGACTTGGCTGATCGCGCAGGTGTAAGTAGACGTACCATTGCTGCTTTGGAAACAGGCCAAGTCAACATTAGCTTAGCTAAACTCGATGCGATTGCGGCAGTGTTAGGTGTAGACTTTAGAACGATTGTGAGTGCACCTGAGCATAAAGAACAAGCTTTGGTTAATGCACTCGCTTGGCAAGGTGAAAAGGAAGAAAGCAAAGCAACTTTTCTTGCTTCAGTTCCTTCCCGTTCTCAAGTTGAACTTTGGACATGGTCTTTGGCTGTTGGGGAGTCTTATGTTGCTGAAGCCGATGCCGAAGGATGGCAAGAACTGATTTATGTGTTAGAAGGCGAATTGACCATACAATTTACAGACAGCTCAAAAACCATTGCTGCTGGTTCATCTTTTATTTTTGCTAGTTCAGTGACTTATACTTATATCAATAGCGGTAGCCAAGTACTTAAATTTATTCGTAATGTGGTTTATTGATTCGAAATATATTTTCATATCAGCAATAAAAAAGAGCCTAATCAGGCTCTTTTTTACATTTTAAAAATTAAAGACGGTTTTCATCTAACAAAAGCTGAGCTTCACGAAGGTTTAAAGTACCTTCATAAATTGCACGGCCTGTGATTGCGCCTAAAATGCCCGGTTGGCCTTTTAAGTTACGAACGTCATCAAGGTTGGTTACACCACCTGACGCAATGACTGGTAAGCCTGAGTATTGAGCCAAGTTTACAGTCTGCTCAACATTTACACCTTGCATCATGCCGTCACGCGCAATGTCCGTGTAAACAATGCTAGACACGCCTGCATCTGCAAAGCGTTTTGCTAAATCAGTTGCTTTCACATCAGTAACGTTTGCCCAGCCGTCAGTTGCAACCATGCCATTCATGGCATCAATACCGACAATGATGTGGCCTGCAAAACGTTTACAAGCTTCTTCTACAAATTCAGGCTCTTGAACGGCTTTAGTACCGATAATGACAAAAGTCACGCCAGCTTCTAAATAGTGTTCAATGGTTTCTAATGAGCGGATACCGCCACCAATTTGAATTGGTAATTCTGGCTGAGCTTTTGCAATTGCTTCAACAACAGGTTTATGAATAGGCGTACCTGCGAAAGCACCATTCAAATCGACCAAATGCAAACGTCGTGCGCCTTCATTTACCCAATGCTGGGCAGTTGCAACCGGATCGTCAGAGAAAACGGTATCGTCTTCCATACGCCCTTGTTTTAAACGCACACATTTACCATCTTTCAGGTCAATTGCTGGAATGATTAGCATGCTTTCGCTCCTTGCTTCATCATGTTTATGAAATTGTGCACATCTTAGCAAAGTATTGATCAATCGCTAAGCCTTAGAAAAGACTTTTATAACTTTACCCTTGAAGTGCGGTTTGAATTTTTTCAGAAATATGTATTGGTAATACCTTTCGTTTTTTAAGCTCGAGAAATACCAATAGGGCAGCATAGGCGTCAGCAGCTGCATAACTGATTTGTTGTGAAGTAAGCGGTTTTCGCGCCCAATTTGAAGTTCCGACTTTCTTCGACTTGGCAAGATACTGACCAAGTAATAGTGCTACGGCTTTTTGTACACCCATTTGTTGTTTAAAACCAAAGTGGCTAAAACCTTTAGCAAGGTCAACGCAGCTTTCAAGCTCTATGCCTTTTTTGTGAAAAATATGCTTATCATTTTTAAGCCCAAACCCGACTTTAATTTGTTTTGGATTAGACAAAATGGGCTGTAAAAATTTTAAAGTCGATAAATTGACATGAAATAAATAGGCTTTGTGTTCTGTAGCCAGCTGAATCAAATGTGGGCCAGTTGATACTTCACCTACCTGAAAAGTAGGTTTAGATTCAGAATCAAATCCTAAAAAGGTCGCTGCTTTTAATTCTTCTTCAATAGTTTTGCATTGCTCGCCATTTTCAATCACCACAATATTTTGATGGTTAAGATTTTCAAAAGGAGGGAGCTGCTGAATAGAAGTTTTATCAAGAAGGGCAGAGGCTTCAGACATATTTAACAGCGTACAAATGAATAGGGCTATTCACTTTATATATGAATAAAGCCTAGAGAACTAGGCTTTATGTGCATCTTTAAAAATTATTCAGACTGAGATGGGCTACCGATCACAATACTTTCGCTTTTCTCGACATAACCTTCATAGGTTGGAGCCATAATTACGGCAATAACACCAAAAATTAATGCAAGCGGAATAAGCACAATATAAATCCAGCCTAAAACACGCTCCCAGCTTGGCGTTGGACGCTTAGGTCCATAATCATTAGGACCTTCAGTTCCTTTTGCACAGAATAAATAAATGGCAAGGCCAATATTCACGACCGGTACTAGCATCAGTAAAGAGAGCCACCCTGTATTATTGCGGTCATGCAAACGGCGGATGGTAAATACGAAGTTAATATAAATACCGACTATATAAAGAATTGCTATACAGATTAAGCCAGGTGTAGAAAAGTCTGGGGTACCTTCAGGGTTTGTAAAACCAAAAGTAAACATAATAAGTAGAATGGCGGTAACAAGGACTAGCGTAAATAAGAATGTCCAAGCTGCATAAGAGAGTCGTCCAAAACGACCATTTGCCTTAAACGGTGAATCTTGTTGAAGTGGTTGATTTTCAAAAGGTGAATTCATTGTGTTTATCCTAATCATTTGATTTTATTTAAAAGTATGAATATTCAATATTTTGTTGAATAAAATATCACTCTATAAATGATTGGTTATTATTATAAATAAAAAAACAGATCAGGCTATCTTGACCTGATCTGTTTTAGTTTTTGAATTGAATTAAATATTCCATTCCACAAAGTTTTTCAGTAACTGCAAACCAGCAGTGTGACTTTTCTCTGGGTGGAATTGAGTCGCGAATAAATTATCTTTGTGAATTGCTGTGCAGAAGTTCACGCCATACTCACATGTTGCAGCCACAAGATTTTCATCTTTAGGTTCAACATAGTAGCTGTGTACAAAGTAGAAGCGGGCATCTTGTTCAATGTTGTTCCACATCGGGTGACTTGGGTCCATTTGGTGAACCTGATTCCAACCCATGTGTGGGACTTTTAAACCTTCCATTTGAGGAAAGTGTTTTACTACCCCGTCAAAAATACCTAAGGCATCTACACCGCCGTTTTCTTCTGAGCTTTGTAGTAGGGCCTGCATGCCTACGCAAATTGCAAGAACAGGTTTATTAAAAGCTGCTTTGCGTACAACTTCATCAATACCTGCTTCACGCATGCCTTGCATACAGTCACGCATTGCCCCAACACCCGGGAAAACAATTTTGTCGGCTTGTGCAATTAATTTTGGATCATTTGTCACATCGACGGTTGCACCTACATATTCAAGTGCTTTAGCGGCTGAGTGCAGATTACCCATGCCATAATCAAGCAATGCGATACGTGTCATTAGAGGCTACCTTTTGTCGATGCAATCGTGTTTTCAGCACGTGGATCAATTTCACATGCCATACGTAAAGCACGAGCTAGTGCTTTAAATACACTCTCGATTTGATGGTGGCTATTTTTACCTTTCAAGTTATCGATGTGTAAGGTCATAAGCGCATGGTTTACGAAACCTTGGAAAAACTCGGAAAATAAATCTACGTCAAAGGTACCGATGCGCGCGCGAGTAAATGGAATATCCATAAATAAACCCGGACGACCAGACAAATCTACAACCACACGAGATAAAGCTTCGTCTAATGGCGCGTAAAAATGCCCATAACGACGTAAACCTTTTTTATCACCTAAAGCTTGTGCAAAAGCTTGTCCAAGCGTGATACCGCAGTCTTCTACGGTATGGTGATCATCAATCTCTAAGTCTCCATCACAATGAATATCGATATCAAATAAGCCATGTCGCTTGATTTGATCAATCATATGGTCTAAAAATGGAACTCCGGTGTTTAGTGTGCCTTGACCAGTACCATCGAGATTTAAACGAACTCGAATTTTGGTTTCATTGGTATTTCTAACCACTTCACTGATACGTTGCGTCATGGACACGTTCCTCAAAAAACGTCAAAAATGATTGGATGTTAACGACAATTTCGCTGTGACGAATTCGTGACAGCATCATAGTTTGCTCAGGAGGGTTAATCAATGCCTATTACCGTACATGCTTATAGTTCTCTAGATAATTCAGAGATCCGCGATCAGCTTGAGCGACTGTATGACACAAGTCCGGAGTTTGGTGACGGGCACGATGCGATTGAACAACTTGAACAAGATTTACAACAGTATACCACGCTATACACTGCCGAATTTAACACCAAAATTATAGGTGCAATCTGGTGTTCAGGACAAGGTGAAAGCAAAGTGCTTGAGTATATAGTTGTACACCCTGCAAATCGTGGACGCGGAGTAGCAGAGCGTCTAGTTGAAGAAGCTTGTCGTATAGAAGAAGCAAAAGGCGTTAAAATTTTTGAGCCAGGTTGTGGTGCAATTCATCGCTGCTTAGCTCATATTGGTAAATTGCACAGTTAAAAACTTATTTTTGAGGCACTTGTGATTTAAAATTAAACACTTGTTACAAAAAATGCGGAAGTTGCTTGACGTCCTCCTATAAACATTGTTTAATACGCCCACT
>NZ_JAWVAV010000044.1:0-25972 GCF_033599315.1 Acinetobacter sp. OYA S30 | reverse complement strand
AAGTTTCTGACACTGTTTAACACTATATAAGTTTATGATTTATAAGGTTAAAGTTGGAAATATACGATATGACAAGCCGTGACGCACTACGCCAATCGGTAGTTATAAAGTAGTAAAAAATGCAGTAAGATTATTTCTTACTGCATTTTTTTATGTCTGAATTATGGCGACTCGTGGAATCAATAAGCTTAGTGCTTTACAAGTTAAAAAAGCTAAACCTGATCCTGACAAGATGTATAAGCTGTCTGATGGGGGAAACCTGTACCTGCGTATTGATCAGAGTGGTAGCAAGTACTGGATATTCAATTACACACGTCCATTTTTAGCCAAACGTAATGATTTATCTTTAGGTACTTATCCTGAAGTTTCACTGGATGATGCTCGCACTATTCGTGATGAATATAAGAAGCTCATTAAGCAGGGCATCGATCCAGCAATGGAGCGGATTGAAACCAAGTCCCAGAAACAGAAAGAAGCAGAAAATACCTTTCGTATTGTTGCTGAAGCATGGCTATATAAACGTGAGCTAGAGCAAAAACAGGATGAAGAGACGATCCGTCGTTTAAAGCACGATGTCTATCCCTATATTGGTGATTTAACCTTTCCACAGCTTACCTTGGAAATTCTTGAGATTAAGGTCTTTAAGCGCATTATTGAACGTGGTGCATTGTCAGTTGCCAAACGCCTAAAATCGGACTTGAACCAGATATTTAAGTCAGCACGTAAAAAGAAGCTGATTCAATACAATCCTATTGAGGATATTGAACTGCCCAAACCACAGGGTGGGAACTTTGCAGCCGTGACAGAGGAGCAGGAACTAGCTCCAATGCTCAATAAAATTTGGAACTACTCCAAACTTTATCCACGTTGTTCACATATCACACAAGTGGCGTTAAAAATCTCCGTGTTGACCTTTCAGCGACCTGGGGAGATACGCAAGCTGAAAAAGGAGTATTTCTATTGTGAAGAAAGATGCTTTAAATTTACAGCTAGTAAAACCAAGCAGCTTCATATTGTACCATTGTCAGATCAGGCCTTTGACTTAATTGATTCAATTATTGATCTGCACCCATACAGTGAATACATTTTCGTGGGTCGGGATGGTAAAACTTTTATTTCTGATAATACGATTAACTCAGCGTTAAAACGCTTGGGCTATGCTGGGAAGCAAACGGCACATGGATTACGTGCAACCGCACGAACCATGTTGGATGAAATATTAGAACAACGTGTAGACTTTATTGAGCATCAATTGGCACATAAAGTAAAAGATAATAATGGTACAGCCTACAATCGAACCAAATTTTTAAACAATCGTCGGGAGATGATGCAGGAGTGGGCGAATTACCTAGAATCATTGCTGGATCAGCAACAGTAAAAAGATGAAAATCCAATGATAAAAAAATAGCCTGTCAAACGACAGGCTATTTAATTTATGCTGCTTTAAGCTCTTTGAGTTCAAGCCATTCAATAATCTGGCTTTCAGCCCATGTGGGCATACTTGCTGTTAAATAGGTAGGTTCAGGAAAATCACCCCGACGAATCATTTTCCAGAAGGTGGATTCTGCAATATTCAATATCCCTTTGGTTGCAGGCTTATAAGATAGCTTTCGTCTGCGACCACCACGATCTACATAGTCCTTGGCAGGGCGTTCAGGGTAGTTGACTAAGTCTTTGACACGATAATGCTGTTCTATCATTTTCCACCTCTAGGATTTTATACACATAAATATTAACAGTATGAAAGTATTGATATTGAACATTGCATACTTTCATATGGCTCATGATAGACAGTGGTATACAGTGATAAAAGAACAGTGCATAATTATAAAAAAACATTACTATTATACATTGTTAACATATTGGAATATAAAAATATGTCTATTATAAAATTTGAAGACTTAAATGAATTGGAACAGGAGTTCATTGATTGTCTGTTTACTTATTATGAATCCAGTTTTTTACAAAATGAGGCATGTGGAAATATAAAAACAGCTGATGAGCCAGAAAAAAGAATCATCGTTGCTGAGTTAAGCGATATACAGCGAAAGGTGCTGAACGAGCGACTACACCTCAATGATTTAATTCTGAAAGAAATAAATGAATTTCATCAACTGATTTTAGGTGAGAATACTGTCATTTCACCTATGCAGATAGTAGTACTATTGGAACAGCTAAATGCATTAAAAGACGAGTTTGATACGCTTTCAAATACAATTCAAAAAAAACGTTATAGTGTCATTTTACAGGCTTATCAGGCTCTGGATGAAAATATTTGCACCCAACGCAATTTAAAGATTTTGAAACGAATGAGAGGTATTCGGGCAGTCAAAGTTCGTAATGATAAGAATGTATACCCACGGCATCAAATTCTGTATCGGGTTTTAAGGGATGAAGCTCATAAAAATGGTCGGTGGGAGAATTTATCACAGGCGGTAAAATCAATTTTGCCAATACTTAGACTTGAATATCAAAAAAATAATCTGGTCTGGATTCAGAATGAAATAGATTCTAAGCTGGCATTGATTGAAGAATTGGAAAAGGGACGACTCATTAATTCCCATAATAAACAGAATGAAAATTATCATGGAAAGGTTTATCAGAATCGTAAATATCAGAACAGGATCGACAAACTTCAGTTAGAAATAAACGAATTAATCATTGCTCAGAAGTCAACTGACCCTGCTTTGCTGCTGGGGAAAAAAATACCCTATAACACCATTTATAATGATGAAAGTATTCTTCACCACTTAAGGGATTGTACTGAACTGTTACAGGATATTCTTATTCAAAAGTGATAAGAAGTACTCATAAAAAACAATCATCAGCTTATTCATTACCAAAAGTATCAGAAGCAATTTGATCAACGGATAGGTGCCTGATTTGCTCTAGCTGAATATTTTTCTGTATTTCCTTTAAAAACTGGAGTTTTAATTTCTGAATTTCACTGGCGTCCTGAAGGGGGCTATTGGTTAATTCATTAATGGTAATTTTACTGTTGATTAATTCATTAATGAGATACTTCTGGATGACTTCATCCTGTTTGCGTACCTGAAGCTGTTTAATATAAAGCATTTTATCAAGGGCTTTGATGCGTTGGTTCAATTCCTCAATAATCATGTCTTTTTCATTTAATTTTTGCTTATAGGGTGGAGGGAGCGTTTGCTTTGCCTCATACGTATTCATCAGGAATTCTAGACACTCTGCCTCAGTTTTAAGTTTGAGCTTTTCAGTCAATGCCTCCATTTTTTTGGCTGTATGTGAGGTTAGATAAAATTGCTTTCTCACATTCGCATGATTTTTCTTGGAATATTTGAAATTTCTGAATCTATTTTTTAGATCGGAAAAATATTTTTCATTGAGTAAAAGTACCCATTGATTCGTTATTTCTGCTACGAGTAATGGGTGGATCATGGTTTCGATGGGCTGAATTTGCAATCGTCCATCAGGAAGCTGAACTATCTGCAGTAGTGCCTGCTCTTTGTTACATTCGTGCTCTAAAAACAAGGATTTTAATGTCTGATCTTTATCAAGCCATTGTTGCAATGTCAGTTGTTTTCTTGCCATTTTGATGTTCTATGATGTTTGAAATTCTAATATGATTATAGATTTTAATTAAGGTGGAATAAACATTTCTAAATACGTTTAGTAAATGTTTATTTGTTTTAAATTTATTTTATAGTAAATATTTGTGCCTATCTAAAAATAATTCTAAAATTTACTAATAGCAATGTTGAATGAATAAAAATGTATGGATGAAATGACAGAAGAGCATAAGCAGCTCATTTTTAATTTTAATGAGTTATCACCACATAGATTAAGTTCCTACGCTAGACTGGTGCTGATTAAATTTATTAGTCTCTTTGGTACACAAAAAACCAACGATTCATTGTTGGAATTGTCTGAAAAGATAGGTGTGCAACATAAAAAATTAAAACTGGTATTGGAGGAGTTATCAGGCTTTGAGATATTGGAGTTTTCATATCCAGAAACAGGTCGGCGGGCAAGAGTTAGAACAATACAGCTGAATTTAGATTATTTAAATCTGCTATTGAGTAAAGTTAATCAACATGAAACATCCCATCATAGGTATGTCCGCCTTAAGAGAGCGATTAAGCAGTTTGACCTTTTAATGCTTATTTTAATCAAATTATCTCAAGTCAGAGTGACCACTAAAAAGTTTGATTTACTACCCGAACAAAAACTGGATTTTAGGGTATTGTTGACATTATCAAACTTGACTCGCTCATGTGATGCTTATGGGGTGATACGTAATATAGGTACAACACAACTGGTTGCTAAAACAGGGTTAAATAAGCAAGCAATATTTGATTCGATCTACTTTTTGAAAAAGATAGGTCTGCTTCGGGTACATGTGCATGGGACGATCAATAACAAATTTATAAAAAATATAACGCCAACCTACGTGTTGAATTTATCTCATACCTTTTGGGGTAATCATGCTCGGTATGGTCGGTTTTATATATTGGAAGCGAGTGAAAGACATCATTTTGAAATAAAAATGATTGCTGATATTTTTACGGTAATTTCTGAGCAGGTGCAGCCGTTGGATTCTGACAACTCACGCGATCTCAATCACCTTACGACATTGGTTCTTAAGGGGCTTGATTCAGATAAAATCAACATTATTTCTGGAACAATGATTGAGCGTATCCAGTCTTCATCACAAGTTCAGGAGACGATTTCTAGTTTCATTAAAGAATGTCTAATTCATTATTTGCAATTACAACAATGCCATCAGGAACAAGGAGATTTGACAGTATTTGCAAAAGTGTTCAAACAAGCATTAATCAATAAAAAGAAGCAACATATCAAGTTGAATGATTTGGATTCAAATTTGACAATGATGCAATGCTATTTTGAATCATGGTGTTGCAGACTGCTTGATCAGCGGGGTTTACGTCAGCATATCTTACAAGGTTCACTGTTATATGGTGTAGATATTTTAAATCGGACTACAATTGAAAAAGATATTTATCCTTTTGTCTTTCAAGAAAAATACCGTTTGGAATTGATTACAAATCCTGACTTAATCAGAAACAGCGATCCAGATGCGGACATCCAAATACAGATTCAGAAGCTAGAGAAACAGGAGCAACGGTTCATCCTAGAATTCTTATTATTTTGTTTGAATTTGATTGCCAAAAATCAGATTTTACCATTTTTAAAAAGTACGCGAAGACTCAGTCATGTAGCAGGCAAGTTTTTTCAAATTATACCAAAAGTCGAGTCGCAGAAAATGTATAGTTGTATCTATGTGCCCGATTCAACACTCACTAAAGATGAGTTTTTTCTGATCGATATCCCTCATCCAATTCGTGGGAAAGAGGAGGAATATTCGAACGAAGACTATTTGCTGAAATTCATTGAACCTAGTGTTGATGACATGAAAAAATATGGATTGCTGGATCAGTTTTATACAGGAGGAACTGAATTGCTGAATAAAAAAGTAGCGTAAGTTTAGCTTCTGTAATATTCCCATAATTTGGTTATTCTCGCTGTATGGCGCAGTGGTGTAATGGTCAGTCTAGACAGGTTTGCTTAACAGGTAATATATATTATTATCTATTAATAATATAAACAATAACTTATATCGTTGATTAAATACAGTGAGTTATTTAGTTAAGTATAGCCCATACTCAAATGGGTTATAGACAATGTATCAATATCAAATCACTAAAAGCATTCTAAATTAACCCTATAGTATGTTCCAAAGTCTCTAAGCATGTTCAGCTAAGCAGGATGACCACAACATCCTGCTTTAGAATCATGATCAGTAAAATTTTACATCTCTCACTTAGATATGAACCTTATGTTTCAGTGAGAACCTAAATGTACCAGAATAATCCATTAGAAAGTGAATCATCCATTCTTATCTCAATCGAAGATTTTATGGTTAGTACATGCCATGAGCAATTTGTTGATGATCATGAAGAATTCAAGCGAGAGCTGTTGGATGCTGTGTGTGCTTTTAAGGTGATTTACAGAGAAGATTTTACTTATTCCAGAATCATTAATGTTTTCAAAAGAGTGATTAATCTCGTAGATTACATTATGGATAAATTGGACTCCCATCTTTATGAAGATATTTTACGATTTGAACTAAACCACATCTTCCATATTCAAGGCATAATTCAACATGAGATGAAAAATACAATACGAGAACAATTCGATTTTCAGCGTCAAGAACAACGTAATCGCTTTAAACTGGAATGCTACCTAAATAAACTGCTTACACACTATGCTAGATTACAGTTTGTTCGAGTAGATATCTCTATTCTTAAAGAATATCAAATCCATTGGGGTATTCAAGACTTTAAGTATGCATTGGATATTCTATGTAATCGTATGTCAAATAAAGATACCTGTTTTAAGCACTTACAAGGTTATGTATGGGCATTAGAGCAGGGTGTAGAAAAAGGCTATCACTGCCATTTATTACTCATCTATGATGGGAATAGTCGTATAGAGGATTCAGGTTTAGCAAAACTGGTGGCTGAGTATTGGAAGCACATCACCAATCAACAGGGTACTCACTACAACTGTAATACCAAAGACAACAAGGAAAAATTTGATAAAAATGGATTGCTTGGGGTTGGAATGATTCATCGTGATCAACCAATACAAGTTACAAATGCGATTCGTGCAGCGATGTACTTGGTCAATCCTGAAAAAGAAGATCAGCGCTTACGGGCTAAAACCTCTCCACAGATGCGGACTTTTGGTACAGGTCAGTTTGAAGTAAAATGGCGCAGAGATATTGAACAAAATGAGTCATTATGATATTAAAAATAGAGAACACGACTATCAGATGTATTCTCTATCTTGTACAGTTTGACATCAAAAAGACAAACTTACATTTCCTTGATCGGTGATTAATTCAGCTTCAAGCACCTGATCACCACGGCATTTCAATAAGTACGATACTGTAGAGCTATAGCTCATTTGCACAGGCATCTTGCTATGAAAGTCAGCGGTGTAATAACCACAACGACCACGATTAATTTTCATGCCTTGTAGAACAAAAGGCTGATTGCTGGTCGATTGAATTTCAAGAATATATTCAATTGCCCCTTGTACATTAAAAGCAGATTGAGATTCTCTAGCACTAATGCGAGCCTTAACATTTAGATCGCTAACTTGTGCAGATTCATTCTCAAGCGGAATGTCAGCAGCTTCCTGAGTGTTGTTTGGATTAAGGTCAGTTTCCATCATGGCTTTCAGCACATCAGGATACTTATTCCATCCACTGATATAAGACTCCGCTTCCTTGACCTCAGCAGGTAAATAGACATGACCATTGTCAATAATCATCTGCATTTCATTGAGTTTAGCTTTAACTGCTTCCTCGGTATAAGGAGCATAGATTGATTGAGTATGCTGAGCAGCATTATTGGTAGGCTCACCTGAAGTATCAGTTTTTGGTGGTTGATTGTTCTGGCTACATGCCATTAACAGGGAACACAAGGCAATGGTGGAAAATAATGATTTCATGATTGCACTCCCTTATAATTTAGGACGAATAACAACAAACCAGACGAATAGTAGAATCAAAATTCCACCAACAATTTTACCGATTACAGGAAACATCACCGCAGGCCACACTAAGCCTTGCCCTAAATTGTAGGTAAATGGCTTATAGTTATACTGCCCCCAGAAATGTTGATAGATGGCAAAAAAGAATCCAATGACCAGATAAGTGCTGATCAGTCCAGCTTTAAGATTAGAATTCATTTACTTCCCCCCCAGTTGCAAATTTTGCCAATGCAATAAAAATTCCCATCACGATCATGAAGCTAATGAAGGGTAGACCCAGTACACAAATCACAGCGATGACGCAGATAATGCCTGCAAGTGTTCTCATGGCTACTCCTTCATACACTGATAGGACACATTGACCATATCCATCTGGAAGGATTCAGTTTGTTGTAAGGTGTAGATATTTTCTTTCAGTCCACCCTCACCATATTTCTTTTCAAGTTTGTCGTAGATGCATGAACAAGTGCTGTCATTAATGCCGCCTGTTTTACAACCACTGATAAACTGGCGTTCGGTTTTGCTGGCACAGCCTGATGCTAGAAGTGCAACTGAGACAACAATGAGTGAAGTTTGAATTTTCATCATTTCCCCTAATTTTTATTGTGTTATTTGATGTGTAATATATTTTGCTGAATTGACTAAAGTGTAGATCTGAAAAAGCTTTCCAAGGCTAGATAGCGTTTAGATCAGTCAAATAAGCAAAAAATTTTGAAAGTTGCTATTGCAACAGAGGAATAGAAAATCGTTTTAGGGAAAATAATATAGATAGAAAGTGCTGAGTCATGGTGACTACTCCTTTTGTATGAAAGAGAGTCTTACCAAATTACTGTCAAATAATGGTGGCAAGACTGGGCGGGTTGACAGACTGATACAAAAGGAAATCAGCGCACGCAAGCGTGCCCCTCCCAGTCTCACCGTAAAGGCGTGACTTAAGAGAACGCACAAAACCATCACAGCGTTGTTGTGCGCCTTTTGTAAACGGTCTGTCAAAACCGACTGACGATGTAGGTCAGCAGTCGAATGATAAAATTAAGGGTGAGTTTAGTCAATCGAGGTTATGAAAATATATAAATAAATCAATAATTTTATTATTTTTAATACACTAGTACTTTTTCAATTTTAAGTAATATAATTCTGGTGTCTAAAATAGTAAATTATCTGAAAATTCAAAAAATTAGGGGGATATATGAATTTTAAATTACTTAAAGTACGACTAGATAGAATTAAAACTCAAAAACATACACTTACTCCAGAAGATATGTTGATGTTAGTTACTCAAGAAAAAGCTGATCTTAATTCGGGGTTTTTCTCTCGCTTATTTAGTGTGACTATTCCACAAAAATGGGAATTTTCTATCAATTCATCTGAGGAAATTGGCGTTGCTTTAGAATTGGTTGAATTGATTGAAACAGTATTTATCCCTCACTATCAGGGGCATGCAAAAAATTATGCTTGGTTAGAGCAATGTATTTTATTCAAACTCAAGCATCAAGCGTCGATGAATATTTCTGAATTAGTCAGTCGGTATTTATCGAAGATTGAAAAAAGTGAACATTTACAGATTAGTCGAGAGATCTTAAAAATTTTATTTGAGCGTGAGCCTAGCAATGCTGTCATTAAAGCACAGGCGATAGTGTACAAACGTAGTCAAATCTATACTAGCGCTATAGAAAAGTTTGAGTACTATTTTGAGCATTGTTCTTATCAAGAAACATTATATTTTGATTATCTTGAATGTTTAATAATGCGGAAGAATGTTATCTATAATCAGGAAAAAGGAGAGTTTGGTGATTTGCAATATGCTGTATATTTACTTTGCTCTATAGACGATGCGAAAGATAGAGCATTACAAGGGAATCTACTCAATCGTGCTATAACAGCCCTTTTACCAGAAGACGTTATTGCAACTCGTCCTGAAGATACGAATTTCTTAGCTGACATGGGACGTGGGCTAAATAGTTTTAGTAAGGGAGTTGGTACATTTTTTGGAGGGCGTGATTCGCAGATTCCATATAGTGAAGGAATTATTGCGAGTGCACCAAAACTTTTGAAAAATAAAAAAATTGTTGAGTGTCTTAACCAAAATCAAAAAGCACAAAAAGAGCTAGAAAAAATATTATCTGATCAAGGGCTAAAGGTGGGTGTGGGCTTAACGGCATCCGCATATTCTTTAGGATTAATTTGGGATTATGCACATATTGATCCATCTGTATTAGATGCATTGAGCTTTGCATCAAAAGGAAATCCTGAAAACTTAAATACTTTACAAGACATTTCAGCGAATACACTAGATAGTGCAGGAGCAGTGACTCGTTTAACTGGTTATGTTGCTGAACAACAGGTTGCACTGAATTTACAACAACAAGGACATACAGTTGAATTTCCCGATAGCGCAAACCAAGCTGGTTATGATTTGATTGTTGATGGCACACCGATGCAAGTTAAGTGCTCAATGGATGCTGATTATGTATTAAGTCATTTTGATAAGTATCCAGATATTCCAGTGATTGTGAACAGTGAACTTGCAGAGCAGCTAGGTAATCATCCGATGGTGTTAGTGGATACCACTTTAAGCTATGAAGCTGTTCAGGAAACTACTGGTGTAGGACTAGAGCAAGTTTCAGATTTTGCGGATGTAGGAGATATGCTACCAATCCCACTATTAACGATTGGTTTAGCGGCATATCGTAATTATGGTGATTTTAATTCAGGTAAAGTGGATGGCGAGCAATACTTAAAAAATGTTGGCAAAGAAACTGCTGCAATTGCTGGAGGTGCAATGACAGGGTCAATGCTACTCGGCGCATTAGCAGGTCTTGCTACAGGTGGTGTTGGAGTCATTGTTGCGAGTGGTATTGGTGCATATATGGGAGGGGTTGCTGGTTCTACAGGTGCAAATAGTATGAATCGAGAAGCCTTGTGTAATCAGAGAGATATCGTAGTGAAATTACTCATTGAATTCGCAGCGTGGTTCAATGAAAATTTATTGGTTCATCGAACAAATGTGCTATTCAAACAGCTACAAAGTTTTGAAACTCATATGTTGAATAATGCTGATCGTATTATTACTTTTAGTACTTTATTGATCTATCAACATGAAGCTTATATGCGTGCCTATCATCTGAACCAATGGATATTACATAAGTTGCAAAAAGGTAATGAAATGGAAAAGGTTCAAGCTGGTTGGGTGGCTATTGATGAGTCAAGTAATTTTATATCAGTTGATCTACAGCCAAAAATTAATGAAATTAATCGTCAATTAGAGATTTATAGGGAACTTGCCAAACCTGATTCAGCACAGCCTAATCGTACTCATCAGCTTAAACCTGCTTGAGTGTTGGAATAATATTGATAGTTGTATTTGAAATAAAAAATTGGAGAGATTATTTACTAATTGAATTAGTAAATTAAAAGTTATTCCAAATAATTTCAGACACATAATATCCTAATGAGAATCATGAAACTCTTTTGAGTTCTTCATGAAAATATGAAAACAAAGTCTGCCATCGAGCAGGCTTTTTTTATGCACAAAATTTAAGGAGTCGAGCTATGAGCTTGAGCTGTCCCTTTTGCCATTCAACGAATGTGATATTGGTTGAAGCAAGTACACAACAATCAAATACGACCTTAACCAATTTGGTCACACCGACCACATTGGGTGCATTGGGAACCACGGTCGCAAAGTCTTTCAATCTGCCACCGATTGTCGGTGGAATAGCAGGAACGGTACTCGGCAGTGTGTTGAATTCATTTACCGAACAAAGCACACCACCACAGCAGAATTTATGCTTCTGCCACAACTGCTACCAAAAGTTTCCAGCGCACCTTTTGCATTAAAGATCGTTAGTAACCACACAAATTCAAATTTCATTTTCAAATTAAAAGGAATAAAACTATGGCACATCAACTTGAACAAATGGCGTATGTCGGAGAAACCCCTTGGCACGGACTAGGGAATCAACTGACACAAAACCAACCGATTGAAGTCTGGGCACAGCAGGCAGGTATGGATTGGCGGATTGAATCTTCTAATGTCAGTTATATGGCGCAGAATGACCGTGGGCAAAGCATCATCATGCCTTATGAAGAACAACGAGTTTTATATCGCTCTGATACCCATGCTCCACTGTCAGTCGTCAGTCAACGCTTTCAGGAAGTGCAACCGAGAGAGATTTTAGAATTCTATCGTGACCTCACCGAGCAATCAGGTTTTGAACTTGAAACCGCAGGTGTACTCAAAGGTGGCAAGAAATTCTGGGCACTAGCACGTACAGGGCAAACATCCATGTTGAAGGGCAAAGATGTCAGTAATGGCTATATGCTCTTGGCAACAGCATGTGACGGAACCCTTGCCACCACCGCACAATTTACCTCGATCCGAGTAGTGTGCAACAATACTTTAGCGATTGCCTTAAAAGGACAGAACAGCAGTGCAGGTGTGGTCAAAGTTCCACACAGTACTAAATTTGATGCTGATAAGGTCAAACAGCAACTCGGTATTTCAGTACGTGCATGGGATGAACACATGTATGAAATGAAGCAACTGACACAACGTAAAGTGAGTCAGATGGAAGCATCCGCTTACTTTGATGCCGTGTTCAATAACAGCACAATGAACAACGTGGTGGATCAGGAGGACAACATCATCCAGTTCTACCGTGATGTAGCCTTACAAGCCCAAGCCAATGGCAAGGACAAAGCTGAACCAAATGCCAAATCGATGAGTCGAGCTATGGAAATGTTTAATGGTCAAGGACGAGGTGCGGAGCTAAGTTCAGCCAAAGGAACAGCCTATGGATTACTGTGTTCAATCACAGAATTTATAGACCACGAACGTCGTGCCATGAGTACCGATCACCGGCTTGATTCAGCTTGGTTTGGTGCTGGCGCATCGATCAAACAACGAGGATTGGAACAGGCACTTAACATGCTTGCATAGTGCGGAATATACATTTTTCAATCATGGAAAGTTAGACCTAACTAAGCATTTTTAAATGGAATTTCGAATTTTAAAAATTATTAAAACCATAGCTTCGGCTGTGGTTTTTTTATGCCCATTTTTTGTGATCCCCATCATTTTACATAGCAAAATAATCAGGACTTCAATATGAATACCGCAATTTTAAATCCATCTATGCAACAGGCAAGTACCCCATTTATTGCCCCAAAATTATTCACAGCCAAACGCTTGGTCAATACAAAGAATATGACTCAAGCAGAATGGCTTGAAGTCAGACGCCAAGGTATTGGCAGTAGTGACTGTGCCGCAGCCTGTGGACTTAATCCCTATATGTCGATGCTAGAACTGTGGATGATCAAGACAGGTCGAGTTAAACAATCCATTGAAGATGAAAGCACAGGTCATGCCCCTTTATATTGGGGTAAACAACTTGAACCTTTGGTCGCTGAATACTACAGCATGCATACCAACAACAAAGTTCGTCGTATCAATGCCGTACTACAACATCCTGATGAGGATAAGCATTTTATGCTGGCTAACTTAGATTACTCGGTGGTAGGTAGTGAGGAAGTACAGATTTTAGAATGCAAAACCGCAGGGGAATATGGAGCAAAGTTATGGCGAGATGGTGTGCCTTTATACGTATTGTGTCAGGTGCAACATCAACTCGCTGTAACAGGCAAAAAGGCAGCGCATATTTGTGTGCTGATCTGTGGTCATGAAACTCGTATCTATAAAGTGGCACGCAGTGAATCAGTCATTCAACATATTGTGAATGCAGAGCGATACTTTTGGGAGTGTGTGGAAAATGACACGCCACCTTCAGTCGATGCCAGTGAATCGGCAGCTAAAGCCATTCAGCAACTCTATCCTCAACATATTCCACTCAGTGTCGAAGATCTCAGTCAAAATGAACAAGCCAATCAGTTGTTTGCTCAACTGATTCAAGAAAAGCATCATATTGAAAAACACCAAAACAGCTTTGATGAAACTAAGCATCAAATTCAGATGTTAATGAAAGATGCTGAACGAGCAACTTTTGCCAATGGTTCAGTGACGTGGAAACGATCTAAAGACTCCATTGCTTTAGATAATAAGGCTGTATTGAAAATGCATCCTGAACTAATCAATGAGTTTCCACAAAACAAGGTGGGGACACGACGTTTTCAAATCTATAGCAATGATGACTGACCCGATCAAAACCATGCATCTATATCGCTAACTATATATGCATGAAATATCCATTCTTCCCAAAAGCGCAAAAAAACCACCCCCGATCTACCGACTCCCGAAGGAGCGGTAGACCAACAATGGCGGTTTTTGCGAAGTCGTAGCTTTTCATATTTCTGTTTACTTACATAGCAAGGGGTAATCAGTAAAATTTTACTTATAGGACAAACAACATGATCAAAGGTTTAGCGATTACACCGCCAATACTCGGCAGAATTAGTATCGGTAAAGTGGTCGAAAAGAATGGTAAACGTCTGCCTGAAAAAGATGATCAATTTACGATTACTAGCCAAATTCAGAATAAGGATGGCTGGGTGAAACACCCACTGGATGAGCAGCTAAGAGCCAAGGCACAAAACCAGAAACTCAGAACCATTCCTGTCCGGATGATTTTTAATGATCCTGAACTCAACTTGCGAGCTGAGTACACTCTATTCGACCGACAAACTGGTCGGCCCATCTGTACTGGTAATGGTGAAACCTGTCAGCGACTTGGACAAAACGGGGTTGAACAGCATCCATGTCCATCACCTGATTTATGCCCCTTGGCCCAAGGTGGACACTGCAAGCCTTATGGGCGGCTTTACGTCAATCTAGATGAGTCGGATGAGTTGGGTACATTCATTTTTAGGACTACAGGTTTCAATAGCATTCGTACCTTAGCTGCACGGCTTCGTTATTACCATGCGGCTTCAGGTGATTTACTTTCATGTTTGCCATTGCAACTGACCTTACGAGGAAAAAGCACAACGCAAAGTTACCGTACCCCAATTTATTACGTGGACTTAACCTTACGTGATGGAATCAATCTACAAGAAGCCATTACTTCAGCCAAACAGATCGATGGACAAAGCAAGACAGCAGGGTTTTATCAGGAGGCTTTAGATCATGTGGCAAGGCTAGGTTATGGTAATGCCAGATTTGAGGTAGGAGGTGAGGAGGGACTGGATATTGTTGAGGAGTTTTATATCAATGAACCAAAACCAGAGCAGGGTCAGCAGCTTAGTGATTTAACTCATGTTCAAGACATTCAGAAAGGGTTGCAGCATTCTGTGCAGGCTCTCAATTGAAATGGACCTAGTTAGAAAAGAGTACTTGTACTCTTTTTTTTGCAGATTTTGGACTGTAGATAAGAAAATACTCACTCCTAGAATTTTTGAGAGATGGATTTACTTTAATAACGCTTTTTAGTATTTTGGTAGCAAATCAGAAGTATGTTCATGACTATGCGTTCAAGTAGGTTTTCTAAGCTTATACTCGCATTTGTCCTGTTTTTGTTTACCATAACAATTACGGGAGTTCATGCGTGGGCGCCTGTTCTACTTGAAAATATTGAACATCAGCATGAGTTGAGTATCATTGTAGAGGATGATGCTTCTAGTCATTGGTCTTTACAGCACTCAGATGATTCTCTAAAAAGTTCTGCTGATCATGATGCAGAAGCACATACGTGGAAGAATTTTGATGAGCCGATCTATCATCATTCAGTAAAGCCAATTTCTTCTGATAGTGATTTCAGCATAGATCCAATCTTTATTCTTAGTTTCGCACTTCCACTAGTTTTATTCTTTTTCCAGCTTTTTGAAAAGCCCGTTTATCGAGTCTTTTTAAAGCGGCGATCCCCTCTAGTATTTAGTAATTCTTATACTTTCTCTAAAGATTTAATCGTCCTACGTAATTGATCTTTCTATACAAAAAATAGTTTTTAATTTTTTTGTATAGGTAAAGTCATGTCTAAAAAATATCAGATATTTCTTACCTGTGGATTTGTAGCAACAGCAGCAAATGTATTCGCAGAAACGAATTATGCAGAACTACAAAAGCAGGTAATCGCAAATGATGCTGTACTCAATAGCTTACAGCAGTCCGAGCAAGCTTATGAAATCAATCAAAAGTTTGCTGGCAGATTAATTAATCCGACTTTCAATATGGAGTTGGATAATCTCGGTAATTCAAAATTGAAAGATTTGGATGGCCCAACAACCTTGCTGGGGCTATCACAAGAGATCCCCCTCAGTAATAAACTTTCCTTGAGAAAACAGATTGCGAGTTTTCAAGGTGATCGTAATCAGTTCGAAATAGCAAAGCGTCAGGCTGAACTCAAAGCAGATTTAAGAATCTGTATGGCGAACTGGTATGTAGCTACTCAGCGTGCTGAAATTTATTCTTCTGAGAGTAAATTGAATGCCAGACAAGCTAACGTTCTTTCCGAACGTCTTAAGTACGGGCGAGTAATTCCTTCCGATGCTCAACTAAGCATAGCACTTTCATCTGAGTCGAAATTGCGCCATCAAAATGAAGTGAAGAAGATTCAGTTCCAGAAAAATCTATGTTCTAAGTTCACTTCCAACCTGCCCAGTAGTGCATTGGAGGTTCCGCTAAGCTTTAATTTCACAGACAAAATAAGTTTGTCTGAGCAAGAAGCAACTTTAAGTTCAAAGCTGAAAAAAGCTCAGTTTGAGTTGGCTCGTAAAGAAGCAATACCAGATATTACTTTGGGAGTAGGGGTTAGAAACTACCAAGAAACCAATGACAAAGTCTTTCAGGTTTCGACATCAATACCCCTCAATATTTTTAGTCGAAATAAAGGCAATATTGCGATCGCTCAAGCAGAGCATACGAAAGCAGAAACACAGTCGGTGCTTGTGAATCGTAATTCTAAAATTGAATTGGAAAACAAGGCTATTGAGGTTTCCAACTTGATTGATGCGATTAAGCAATATGATCAAACGGTTTTGCCCGCAACAAATGAGAGTCTCCGAATTGCTGAAATGGGATACCAAGCAGGGAAAAACTCTTTACTTGAATTCAATAATATTAAGCAAATTTGGTTAGACAAACATCTTGCTCGATTCGATATGTGGTTGGCTTTGCAAACTGAAATTGCAGATGTCGAACGTAACTACATTACTCATTTAGATCAAGAATAAGGGCAAGAATATGAATAAACAAACCAATACATTGATTGCAACTGGTGTCGTTGCCTTACTTATCGTCTTATGTGCAATTGCTTGGTATAAATCGGGCAATAAAACACAAGCGAGCGCACATGGTGAGGTCGCCGAAGAAAAAGTAGCTGTGGCTGGAGATGAGAAAGGGCCTCACGGTGGTCGTTTATATCGAGATGGAGATTTCTCTGCTGAGGTCAAGATATTTGAGGAAGGAGTGGAACCACACCTCCGTGTTTATGGGTATTTGAAAGATAAACTACTTAAACCTGAAGACTTAACAGCAAATATCTACATCAAACGTTTGGATGCCGAGCAAAATATTCAATTTCAACCTGAGAGTGATTACTTAATTGGGAATGAAATTGTTTACGAGCCACATTCCTTTTTAATGATGATAAACGTTGATTATCAAGGGAAAAAGCATACTTGGAAATGGGATACGAAGGAAGGCCGTGTCACCATGTTGGACAGTAGTATTAAGAGCAGTGGATTAGAGCTTTTAAAAGTTGAATCAAAGATGTTTGAAAATGCTTTGGAGTTAAAAGGCGAACTGAAGTTTCCTGATAATTTTGAAAGCTTTATTACGCCTAAAGCCAGTGGGACATTGATCAAAACTTACCGTAATCTAGGTGATAAGGTGAGTCAGGGAGACTTACTTGCTGTAGTTCAAAGCCAAGATGTAATTCGTTTGAATGCCGATCGTAAAGTTGCTTTGGACAGCCTACAGTTTGCTCGTCAAAAAATGGAACAGGAACGAGCGCTATGGCAAAAGCGTGTATCACCTGAAATTGATTATATTTCAGCAAAACGAGACTTTGACGCAGCACAAACTCGTGCAAATGAGTTGAATAACTTAATCAACTCTTATGGTGGTTCTAGTAATGGTACTGTTGAAGTTCGTGCTGCAATGTCTGGAACAATATTAGAAGTCCTTGGTGCTGTTGGATCAAATGTAAGTTCTTCAACACCTATTTTTAAAATCGCAAATACTTCTCAACTTTTAGCAGTTGTTAATGTTCCCGCTGACAGGCTAAATGCTATAAATCCTAACAATAAGGTTAAAGTTAAACCTCAAAGCCCTGTGGATACAGAAGAAGCTTTAGGACGAATTAAATATATCAGTGATGTCATTGATCCAAAGACACGTACAGCACAGGTCTTTATTGAAGTACCAAACCAGTTTAAGTGGCGCTCAGGACAGTTAATCACGGCCCAAATTTTTGAAAATCAAAGTTTGAAGCCGATGGTTGTGCGTGAAGATGCTCTACAGAGCTTCCGTGATTGGGATGTTGTATTCATTCGTGTTGGCAATGATTTTGAAGCTAGGCCTCTGGAGCTTGGTGAAAAGTACAATGGGTATGTGGAAGTTAAATCTGGATTACGCGTAGGACAGGTTTATGCCGCTGGAAATTCATATCTTTTAAAAGCAGAGCTAGGGAAATCTGGCGCTACTCATGACCACTAAGGGGAGTAGCGACTATGTTTGACCAGATTGTTAAGCTCTCGATTAAGAATCGTTGGCTTGTACTTATCGTATTTTTATTTGTTGGTGCATTAGGGGTTTATAACTATTTCAAGTTACCGATTGATGCAGTCCCTGATATTACGAATGTACAAGTCCAGATTAATAGTGAAGCTCAAGGACTCTCTCCAATGGAGATGGAGTCTCAAGTGACCTATCCCATTGAAACTGCTTTGGCAGGTATTCCAAATTTAGACTATACACGCTCCGTATCTCGATATGGTCTATCTCAAGTAACGGCAATTTTCAAAGAAGGGACGGATATTTATTTTGCCCGACAATTAGTCAATGAGAAGCTACAAGGAGTGACACCAAATCTTCCCGTTGGAATTGCAACTTCTATGGGGCCTGTTTCTACAGGACTTGGCGAAATCTTCATGTATACCGTTGAAAATGCCAAGAACAATCCTAATCCACTTTCACCAACGGAATTACGCACCTTACAAGACTGGGTGATTAAACCTCAGCTTCGAAATGTAGAGGGTGTTAATGAAATCAATACCATTGGTGGTTATCTCAAACAATTTGTAGTTCAACCTGATTATGCTTATTTACGTAGCATAGGGCTGGATCAGAAGACAATTTTAGAGGCTATCTCTAAGAACAGCATGAATAAAGGCTCGGGGTATATTGAGAAAAATGGTGAACAGTATTTAATTCGTTCTGATTCTCAAATTAACTCGATTGAGCAAGTCCAGAATATCCCGATTACGACGAGCAATGGTTATATCCTCAGATTGAAAGATGTTGCCAAAATATCTATTGGTCACGAATTACGTACAGGTGCTGCAACTAAAGATGGGCAAGAAATTGTACTGGGTACAGCATTCATGCTTATTGGTGAGAACTCACGAAATGTTGCTCACGCTGTTGATCAAAAGCTACAACAGGTTCAAAAATCATTACCAGAAGGTGTGGAAGCAAAAGCTGTCTATAACCGTACAACTTTGGTTGATGCAACGATACAGACGGTGAAAAAGAATCTTTTAGAAGGTGCGATTCTGGTAATCGTTGTTCTGTTTGTATTTCTTGGTCACTTCCGTGCTGCGCTGATTACCGCTTTGGTCATTCCTTTATCCATGCTGATGACAATCACAGGTATGGTGAACCAGAAAATTAGTGCAAACCTTATGAGTCTTGGGGCACTAGATTTCGGGATTATTGTAGATGGTGCTGTTGTAATTGTTGAGGCCTCCTTAGCAAAGTTGGCAATTAAACAAAAAGAGCTTGGGCGAGTTTTAACAAGGCAAGAACGCTTTACGACTGTGTTTGAGGCGACTAAAGAATCCCGCAAAGCGATTCTCTATGGTCAATTGATCATTATCTTGGTGTATCTACCTGTAATGACTCTGACTGGTGTTGAAGGAAAGATGTTTACACCAATGGCTGCAACAGTGGTTATGGCTTTAGTGGCAGCAATGATTCTTTCAATTACGTTTGTCCCTGCAATGGTGGCATTGGTCACTACTGGTGAAATTAAAGAAGAAGAGTCAAAAATCGTCCATGGCATCAAAAGATTTTATAACCCAATTCTAGATTGGTCTTTAAATCACAGATATTTGCTAATCGCTTTTGTCTCTATTTTCTTTGTTTTTAGTGCAAGTCTTTCGACTCGTTTAGGCTCAGAGTTTATACCTTCCTTGGATGAGGGAGATGTAGCACTACATGCCTTGCGTATCCCTGGTACGTCGTTGACTCAAGCAATTGAAATGCAATACACGTTAGAAAAAGAGATTAAGAAAATTCCAGAAGTTCAGACTATTTTTGCCAAAGTGGGGACTGCTGAAATTGCGACTGATCCTGTTCCACCTAACGTAGCAGATAACTTTGTCATGCTGAAACCTCGTAGTCAGTGGCCTAATCCTGATAAGGAAAAGTCTGCGGTTGTTGCTGAAATTGAACGCGTATCTAAAGGCGTATATGGAAACAATTATGAGTTTACACAGCCGATTCAAATGCGTTTTAACGAACTTATTTCAGGTGTCCGAACAGATGTTGCCGTAAAAATTTATGGTGATGATTTAGAGCAGTTGCTTGAATCAGCAAACGCTGCCGCTAAGATTTTAGAGGGAGTCAAAGGTACTGCTGATCTTAAAGTCGAACAGATGTCTGGTTTACCCATGGTTTCTGTTGAGCTGAAAAAAGACATGATTGCCAACTATGGGCTTGATGCAGAGGATGTACAAAAACAGGTTTCTAGCCTAATCACAGGTGAGACAGTAGGTAAGGTGTTTGAAGGAGATCGAAAGTTCGACATTGTGGTACGTATGGATCAAAACTCGGTAACAGATCTAGAAAAGCTGTATCAGATTCCTGTGAGCTTAGCTGATGGTTCGAGTGTTCTTTTATCAGAATTGATCGAGTTAAAAAACGTTCAAGGACCAAACCAGATTTCTCGCGAAAATGGTAAACGGCGTATCGTCATTACAGCAAATGTTCGTGGAACTGATATTGGTAGTTACATTTCAGAAGCACAATCTAAGCTGAATGCTGATTTTAAATTACCAGATGGTTATTGGCTGACTTGGGGCGGTACGTTTGAGCAAATGGAATCTGCTTCAAATCGTCTTATGGTTGTAGTACCGATTGCTTTAATTCTGATCTTTGCCATGATCTATATGGCTTTAGGTAATGTTAGAAACAGTATCTTGGTATTCACAGGTGTGCCATTTGCACTAACAGGTGGTGTGATTGCTTTAGCACTACGTGATATTCCATTCTCAATTTCTGCGGCTGTGGGTTTCATTGCCTTATCGGGTGTTGCTGTGCTGAATGGTTTGGTTCTTGTTTCAGCCATTCAGCGACTTAGAGTTCAAGGTGAAAGTGTCATTGATGCAGTGAAACATGGTGCAATGGAAAGACTCCGTCCCGTGTTGATTACAGCTTTAGTCGCTTCATTAGGTTTTATTCCGATGGCCTTAAACGTAGGCATTGGCTCTGAAGTTCAGCGCCCAATTGCAACTGTTGTTATTGGTGGGATTATTTCATCAACCTTACTGACTTTGATTATTTTGCCAACCTTATATGTGTGGTTTAACCAAGGTAGGTCAAGAAAATCAAACGAAGCTGCTAAACAGGTTGTTTAGGGGCATCTTTAATGACAAATATATTGCGAGATAAACAAAACAAATTTGTGATGATGTTGCTAGTCTGCATGATCAGTCTCGCTTTATGTTTGCACTTTAAAGAGCATGTAACTGAAAATGAATTTCAGAGACACGTTTCAATTGATGCAATTAACTCTCACCATCATGAGATAAGCCAACAACATTCACATAGTCACCAAGATAATTACTATGAACATTTTGTTGGCTATGACGTACTTAAATCGGCCGCTTTAGCTCATCTCTTAAAAGGGATTTCGATTTTAGATTGGTCAAAAGAATATGTTTATCTGATGGTGAGTCGTATTTTTAAACCGCCCAAAAAGTTAATGGATTTTCAATTCATTTTAAATTTTGGAGTTTGATATACATGCAAATTATTGCTTCACACATTGTGAAATTAAGTGCTTACATAAAGCTATTACTTGCTTTATTCATTACATTGGTAAGCCCTACACTTTTTGCTCATGGAGTAGCGGAAGGTGATAAGGGCTATATTCAAGAAATTTATGGCATTCATGTGATTCCATTCATCTATTTGGGTGCGAAGCATATGGTCACTGGATATGACCATTTACTATTTCTTGTTGGCATTATCTTCTTCTTATACCGAATGAAAGATATCGGCTTGTACGTCAGCCTATTTGCACTTGGGCATTCGATTACGATGCTGGTGGGTGTTTATTACAATATCTCGATAAACGCCTACATCATTGATGCAATCATTGGTTTTTCGATTGTTTATAAGGCTCTAGATAACTTGGGGGCTTATCAGCGTTGGTTTGGTTTTCAACCAAACACGAAAATCGCGACTTTAATTTTTGGTCTGATTCATGGTTTTGGACTCGCAGTAAAAATTCAGGAATATGAAGTTCCGAGTGATGGACTGTTGGCAAATTTAATCTCATTCAATATTGGGGTTGAATTAGGCCAGTTTATGGCTCTGTGCATCATCTTGTTATTAATGACGTTTTGGAGAAAGACACCTTATTTCTTTAAAACAGCTTATCAAAGCAATGTCTTCCTCATGTTCCTCGGTTTTTTACTTGTTGGCTATCAACTTACTGGCTTCATTACTCAATAAGGATCTAAATTATGTATAACGCTGAAATTCCAAAAGATATCGAATTACCTTCATCAAAAAAGTTAATTAAATCAACAGCAATTGCTGCCGTAAGTGCCGTTATTGTGCTAGTTACCTGTGTCATGCCTGCGGAGTATGCAATTGATCCGACAGGTATGGGTAAAGTGCTTGGTTTAACGAAAATGGGAGAAATCAAACAATCACTAACTGAAGAGTCAGAAAATGGTATCAATGCTGCACAGGCAGTGAATAGTGTTGAACAAATATCAGTAGAAACTTCGACTCAAACGGCAACTGATAATGCTCAAATGATTATGCCTGCTATTAATAAAGAGAGCATTAGTATTGAGCTTAAACCGGGCCAAGCAACCGAAGTGAAACTGACGATGCCACAAAGTGCAAGTGTCAACTTTGACTGGAAAGCTGTTGGAGGTGGTCTTAATTATGATACCCATGGTGATCCAGTGAACGCTCCTAAAGGGTTCTATCATGGCTATGGAAAAGGAAAGAATGAAACAACTCAGCAGGGTGTCTTAAAGGCAGCTTTTGATGGCAAGCATGGTTGGTTCTGGCGTAACCGTACGGAAAATCCAGTGACTGTAACTCTACTTGTAGAAGGGCAGTTTAGTGAAATGAAGAAAGTCTTTTAAGTTTTGATCAATCTCCTTGGAATAATATTCCAAGGAGATTCAATTGCTAAAGAAGTCAGGTTCTAAAAGGAATCCATAAGATGCTAGAAGTACTAAAAAACACAACATATCGGCATTTGTTTTTGGCCCAAGTAATAGCGCTAATCGGAACGGGGTTAATCACAATCGCCCTAGCTTTACAGGCGTACGATATTGCAAAGGGGGAAGCAGCCCAAGTTCTTGGTATTGCATTGGCAATTAAGATGATTGCTTATATCGGTGTAGCGCCTATAGCATCTGCATTTGCTGAGCGATTACCAAGAAAAAAAGTATTGGTTGGGCTAGATGTTATTCGAGCATTAACAGCATTGTGTCTACCGTTTGTGACACAAATTTGGCAAATTTATATTCTCATTTTTATTTTGCAATCTGCTTCTGCTGCATTTACACCAACATTTCAGGCAATGATTCCAGATGTTTTACCTGAAGAAAAAGACTATACCAATGCGCTATCATTATCACGATTGGCCTATGATTTAGAAAATATTATTAGTCCGATGCTCGCGGCATTTTTATTAACTTTGATGAGTTATCACAACTTATTTTTGGGAACGGTATTAGGTTTTATCGGTTCTGCTTTGTTTGTGGTAAGTGCGAAATTACCAGTTGCCAAAGTACCTGCGTTTAGAGGTGTTTATAGCCGTATTAAGCAGGGAGCTAAAATTTATTTTAATACGCCTAGACTTAAAGCATTGCTTGCTCTCAATTTAGCAATTGCGTCAGCAAGCGCTGTAGTGATTGTAAATACCGTGGTATTGGTTCAATCGACATTTAAGCTAACTGAAAATGCGACTACTTGGGCTTTTGGTTTATTTGGATTTGGTTCAATGCTTTCGGCTTTCATTTTGCCTAAGATATTGGATAAGTTCCCAGATCGATCAGTGATGTTGACGGGAACAACAATTCTTGTAATTGGGCTGTTAAGTGGTTATTTCATTACATCTTATAATGGTTTGCTTGTACTTTGGTTTGTGCTTGGTATTGGATATTCTGTTTCACAAACACCTACAGGCCGTTTGATTCGAAAATCTGCATCGAGTGAGAGTAGGACCTCTCTATTCGCAGCGCAATTTGCGTTTTCACATGCTTGCTGGTTAGTGACTTATCCCTTGGTTGGATGGCTCACTACTAACATAGGAACATTACAAACTTTTATACCGATGGCAGTGATTGCAACGATTTCTTTATTACTTGCAATGCGTTTGTGGCCATCACAGGATGAGGCTCTTTTACCCCACAGTCATGATGATTTACCTCCAGATCATGAGCATTTGCAGCAGCATCGAATCAATGGAGTACACGTCCATGAATATATTATTGATGACTATCATGAAAAGTGGCCTAAATAACTCTTTTTCGACTAATGACTTAGAAAGATTCCGTTTGTTTGTTGTACAATTATAAGCTTATTTTATTGTTCAATAAAAAAAGGGGAACAACATGAAAAAACTAATCTTGGTATGTTTAATGGGGCTTGCGGTAACAAATGCTTTTGCTCATTCAGGTGGTACTGATTCTTCAGGCTGCCACACGAATAGCAAGACAGGGGATCGTCACTGCCATTAATAATAAAAATGAGTAGAACATTTTGTTCTACTCATTTTGAATAACGATCTAATAATAATAAGTACTGTTTCATTTCTTCTTCATCAAAATTTTGATCCCCTTTCAATACATGTTCTCTTAAATGTTGTTCAAGAAGTTGCTGCATTAACCCATTAACAGCACCTTTAATTGCTGCAACTTGTTGTAATACTTCAAGACAAGAGCTTTCAGGTGTTAATAATGACTTTTCAACAGAAGTAACCTGTCCTTGAATCCGCTTGATGCGATTAAGTATTTTTTTATCTTGATGCAAATGAGACATGATTTTTCCTAAAAAAAATATATACTGGGGGGAGTATCTTGGAAAGATAAAATTTATGCAACTTCATAGTAACTTAGATCGTCGTCATTCTCATCAATTCGATGAAGGAAATCCTTTAGCACAAAAGAAAATACTGATTGCGACAATTCTTACAGCAATCATGATGGTACTAGAGATATTGGGGGGATGGATTTTTAATTCGATGGCCTTACTCGCAGATGGCTGGCATATGAGTTCACATATGGTTGCTCTCGGCTTAGCTTATTTCGCATATCGAATGGCCCGACATTATGCTCATGATCAGCGATTTAGTTTTGGTACTTGGAAAATTGAGATTCTAGCAGGGTACAGTAGTGCTATTTTACTTATGGTTGTAGCACTTTTAATGGGTATTCAATCTATCGATCGATTAATGAATCCCGTGAATATTCATTACAATGAGGCAATACCAATTGCAATTGTTGGTTTATTGGTAAACTTGGTTTGTGCATGGTTATTACATGACGGAGGCCACCACCATCACCACGAGCATGATCATCACCATGAACACGACCACCACCACGATCATCATGACTTAAATCAAAAGGCGGCGTTTCTGCATGTAGTAGCTGATGCGGTTACTTCTGTATTGGCAATTGTTGCATTGTTTGCGGGGAAATATTTTGGTTGGAGTTTCTTAGATGCACTATTAGGTGTAGTTGGAGCTATTCTTGTCGCTAAATGGTCATGGGGATTATTAAATGAGACAGGAAAGACACTACTCGATGCAGAAATGTCTCACCCTGTGGTTGATGAAATCAAAGAGGTTATAGAGGAATTTCCTCAAGTTAATATTACTGATTTACATGTTTGGAAAGTTGGTAGAGGCAAGTTTTCTTGCATCTTGGCTTTAGAGAGTACAGGTGTAGATTTAACACCAGATGTAGTGAAACAGGCACTCTCTATCCATGAAGAAATTGTGCATGCAAGTGTTGAAATACATTTTATTTGAATTATTGAATGGTT